>JAZUMX010000479.1:0-2177 GCA_045603865.1 Thermoguttaceae bacterium | reverse complement strand
TGTTTGATCGCGTCACGGTCGGATTTCATCACGGACTGAGCGAACGATTTTACTTTAACGGAACCCCGTTTTTTGAGCGGCAAAAAGACCTTTGCCATGCGCTCTTCCAAGGTCGGGATTGGAATGGGAGACTCCTCGCCCAGCTCTTGCAGCCAGCCGGCGGCGCCGATTCCCCAGCGGGTGGTTGGGTCCATCTTAACGACTTCTTTCAGCAACTCCAGGTTAGCGTCTTTACTCTCTTCCAGGTTCGAGTTCAAACAAAACGGGAGCAGAGCCAGAACCTGTTTCTGCTCGACGGTCAGTTTGCTGTTGCGGGGGTCGTTTTGCTCTTTTTTAATAAACGCCTCGCCTTCCTCGAATTTATCGTTGTTACGGAATTCAGAGATTTTATCTCCGTACCACTGATAGTCAAAATTGTAAAACCGACGCCAGCCGGTTTGATCGTCCGGGTCCTGCCTTTCCATCAGATTCCAAACCGATTGGAAGCTTTTGTCAGAGCGAAGAAATCCTATGGACGAAAACGGAATGAGCGTATTGAAGAACTCCGCCGCGGTGTTTGCCGCTTCCACGCCGGATTGACTAAACGCCCTGTCTTTAATAGTCCCTGCCTTTTTCCAGACGTCCCAAAGCCCCGTCGTCCGTTTGACTATAGCAACGGCGGTTACGTCAAAGGGGATGTTGCCCCAAATAGCAAAACATTCACCGTTGGGCGTGTAACACGCTATTGCGGGATACTGCGTAATGTCAACGCGAAGGGATTTCGCTGGGGCGTTGCTCGCCTCAATCGCAGCGGAATTGACAGCGGGGACGTCGTACGTACCCGTCAGAAACGTCTCGACAAGTTTGCTTTGAACTTTCGGATTGTTCCAGACTTTTAAAATCGTCTCGCCGGAAACGCACCAATCGCTGCCGTGATAGAAAATCAAAACAGGTTTGTTTTCCGCCTTTGCCTGCTGACGCAAGTCGCCAGAAGCGTCTTGTCCGTAAACGGGGGTTGTCAAAAACGCCGCGGCAAATGTGAGGAATAAAAAACAAAACGTCTTTGAAGTCTGGAATGATCGCTGCATGATAGCCTCGACTAAAAGTTAAAGTAATTCTTTGCGTTCTTATAGCTGACGTTTTCGACCAGTTCGCCGACCAGGTCGAAGTCGTAGGGAATCAGCCCGTTGGTCATGTCGTTTCCGAGCATGTTGCACAGGATTCGACGGAAATATTCGTGACGCGTATACGACAGGAACGAACGGCTGTCGGTGAGCATTCCGACGAACAGACTCAAAAGCCCTTCGGCGGACAGGATGTTGATTTGGTCTTCCATGCCCTGCTTTTGATCGAGGAACCACCAGCCGCTGCCGTACTGGATTTTGCCGGGATAAGAGCCGTCCTGGAAGTTGCCGATCATCGTCGCCACCATCGCGTTACACGCGGGGTTGAGGTTGTACAGAATCGAGCGTGCAAGCTGATCCGTACTGTCCAACTCGTCGAGAACGGAGGACATTGCCAGGGCGGTTTCGCCGTCGCCGATAGAGTCGCAGCCGGCGTCGGGGCCGCAAATCTTGTAAATGCGTGACGAGTTGTTTCTCATCGCGCCGAAATGGAACTGCTGCGTCCAGCCAAACTTGTGATTGAGCTTGCAGCATTCAATCAAAACCAGCCGGGCGAACCCGTCCGCTTCCTCCGGGGTAATCGTCTGTCGAGCGATCGCCTTTTTGAGAATCGCGTCCGCCTGCGCGGCTGTGATTTTTGTTTTCGGGAACATGCCCAAGCCATGATCGGACAGCTTGCAGCCGACCGACGCGAAGAACTCGTACCGCTGTTCCAGCGCGGCAAACAGAGCGTCAAAGGTCGCAATCGGAGCGCCTGTTACAGATTCCAGCTTTTCCAGCCACGGCAAGAAAACGTCGGGCTTGTCGATTGCCATTGCCTTGTCCGGACGCATGGTCGGAAGCATCTTCGCCGGGAACGTCGGGTCGTTTTTCGCCTTGATGTGATATTCGAGCGAATCGACCGGGTCGTCCGTCGTGCAGACGGTTTCGACTTTCATGCGGCGCATGATTCCCTGAGCGAAGAATTCGGGCTGCGCCAGCATGGCGTTACACGTTTCCCATATCTCCGGCGCGGTTTGAGGCGACAGCAGCGTTTTGACGCCGAATGGGTTGTTCAGCTCCAGCGCCGTCCAG
>JAZUMX010000478.1:0-3172 GCA_045603865.1 Thermoguttaceae bacterium | reverse complement strand
TCGTCAATTTGGCATGCACACTACGCGGCGATTTCTGTTTGCGGCAGAGACTGCCGCGAGCCGGCTGGTCGCAGCAGGCTTCCACGTTCCAGTAATTTCCATCGCTCCCTTCAGAGAAGCGCTACCTCAACTCGACAATTTCACCTATTTTCGCAACCCAAAATTTATCGCACCTCTTTTCTCAAAACGGCAGCGCAATTATTACCAGCGCCAGGGCTATCGCCAATGCGTTGAGGGCTTTTCGGGGCTTTTGCGATAATAATTGCAGATGAATGCAGATCAACCCGACAATGGAATAGAAAAAACTGAACCCTAATCGATATAGCAAATATACAACGTTAATAATACCTCCGCCCGCGGGAATGTCAGCAAACAAACGAGCTCCAAAGATTACTATTATCAAAAATATCAACTCCAGAACCGTAACCGCAATAAGAACGGTTGAAAGCAGCTCTCCTTTTCGCTTGGAATCGGGCGAAGAAAAGTCTGACGGCATATAGATTTGATGAAGAAATATCAAAAACGACAGGACAAATACTACGTCGAAAATCACATTTATTATCGTGGCGCTATAAAATGAGATTGTCTCGCCATTAGCGCTGATATTGTCAGCGTTCAAAAACTGCTTTAACAACCCGTTTATCCCCATCAGAACAGGGGCTGACATAATCCATTCTATGCCAAAAAACAGCAATGCCAAATAAACAAGAATTATAACGTTTTTACGATTTTCGACCTTCTCATTTTTTCTTAACGATACTACAAACAAATCGGACTGGGCAAGAGCCTTTTCCATATCGTTAACGCGTTTTTTCCATAATCCTGTAACCATCAAGCAGGCAAGAAGCCAACCCGCCATGAATTTCAAAGCGAGTACAGGAACATAACCGATGGAATAAATAGCGTATTTATCGGCGTCTAAAAGAAAAGCGCCAATCAGGAACGCGGTCAACGCTATAAAAACCAGACCAACCGCCAGAATCGAATTATAAAAAGTTCGTTTCAAACTCTCGTCAGAAGGAAATCCATACTGATACAACTCGTTTCTTTGACTGCCGACGATTCTCCAGACGTCTGCGGCTTTCTGAATCGCTCGATGCGAATAACGACCTAAAACGCAAACGCCAAGAATTGGAAGCAAAGGCGGGACCAATACGAATAGCAAGTACATCGGCTCCATCAATAACTCGAAAGAAAAACCGGGACCCTCCATCAGAGAGTTTTGAGTTTGAAAACCGAAGAACAAACAGAACGCAAGAACTATTATGATTGCACCTGTTAGCCAAAATCCATCAAGAACCCGCTGCCAGCGTTCGAAACTGGATAAATCACGTTTTACGTCCGCCAGTTCGTTCTCGACGTTCTCGTTACTGTCAGAAGCCGATTTTGAAACGTCAGACTCAACTCCAAACAATATTCTCGCCAGAAGGATAAAATCCTCCTTCAGCTTGTAGGAATAGTTTAAAAGAATTATCAAAAAAATTACAAATAAAACAATCATGACGTCTCCTAATCTTCTCAAAACGGCAGCGCAATTACTACCAGCGCCAGGGCTATCGCCAAGGCGTTTTGCAGCGTTTTAGGTTTTTGCGTCAGGCTTTGCAGTCGAATGCTAACTAATCCTGACAAGCTAATAAACAGGCAAGACAAACTTCGAATAAGAAAACGAGATAAATAAACTAAATCGTAGCGATCAGGCGTTAATACTCGATTGGTTATCAAAGATCTGACTGTTGTAAATAAAAATATAACCATTGCCGTCATTAAAACGCTTGACAGCGTTTCCCCTTTTCGAGTTGGAAGCGAGGGGACAATCTTTCTGTACAAGAATCGTAAAACAGACAAGCCAATCATGAGTTCGAGAACGAAAAATATTAATTCTGCAAATGAGTACATATACACAACATAATAACTCGGATAGCTTGCCGAAAGATTGAATGCAATAATCAAGATATTAAGCGCATATACAAAAGGACTTGTAAGAGTTTCGAGAATATTGTCGGCGTTGTCAAAACTTGCAGTAATCAGGAAAGACAGAATGCCAAGAAGAACAAAGATTTTAACCGTTTCCCAACAGACGCATTTAACTCCTGATAAATCGTCCGGCGTTGATTTTGCCAGAGCAATCGCGTTTTTCATTTCAACGGCTCGATATTGCCATAGCCCCATTGTTGTCAAACAGACCAAAAACCAAGCTGCGATTGTTTTTAGAATAAGAACAGGAATAAAACCAAAATGAAATATTGTTTTTTCCAGATAATTACGATGAATGTCTGAGAGAACTAAATAGCCCAATACTGCCGAAGAAACAATAAAAATCGTCAAAGCCAAAAACGCAAGAAAGGCAACCAGAATCGAATTATAAAACGTTCGTTTCAAACTATTGTCAGAAGGAAATCCAAACTGATATAACTCGTTTCTTTGACTGCCAACGGCTTGCCAGACGTCTAACGTTTTTTTAATTGACCGGCGAGTCAGACTGCCAACTATGCAAACTGCGATTATTGGAACCAGCGGCGCAAGTTTATCAAACAGAATCCACCAAACGCATTCCATTATTTGGCGTTTATAATCAAAAAATGAAATGTCGAGAAAACTGTTGAATAAAGGTTTATTCGATGAAAAAAGAATATAGAATAACCAGCCCAAAGAGAGAACGATTATCACCGCCGCCATACGCCAGCCCCAATTGAGAACCCGCCGCCAGCGTTCAAAACGCACAGCGTCCGAGGATGAGTTCGCCGGATCGTTCTCGACAGCCTCGTTACTTTCAGAAACCTGTTCCGAGTCGTTCGCCGCGATTCCAAACGCCATTCGAGCCAAAAGAATAAAATCGTTCTTTAGCTTGCAGGAATAATATAAAATCGCAATTAAAAACAAAATGAACAGTTCGTTCATGTCAAATGCTGCGTACATGTCAATCCTCAATATCGCAGGAAAGAAACCGTCAATAATCTGTATTATTTACTATTATAACCCAATTAGACGCTTATTAAAAGAGGGGGGGAGGGAATATCGAATGGCGTGGGTGTGAGCAAATTTGGAGGGCATGAAAAAGGGAACGTGTTTTGAAATCTTTTGAAGCCTTCTGATCAATCTGTTCCTATCCCCACGTCTTTAGACGTGAGAAATTAAAACAATTCAAAAATCGTAGCCCCCAGATTTATCTGGG
>JAZUMX010000477.1:0-5765 GCA_045603865.1 Thermoguttaceae bacterium | reverse complement strand
TCGCACCCCGCCTCGCCTAATCGTTTCAGTTCCTTTTCCTCCAGCCCTCCTTGCAGGAGGACAGAAGGAAAAGGTTATTTGACGATATTCTTTTTTGCGTGTTCTTTGTTCCGTGGGTTTCACCCACGGCTAGAAATATTGAACCGCTACGCGTTTCTAGTTGAACGCTTCGCGTCTATTTTTTAAAACTTTGCGGACTTTGCGTAAGGTTTTGTTGTGCGGCAGAGGACTGCCGCGAGCCGGCTTCCCGGTGTGCGTGCGCAGGACAAACGTTTTGTTCGCCTGTCGGCGAATGCGTAATTACGCTCCCCATGGTCGCTCCATTACCGCCTTTCATTTTTCTTGCAACCCCCCATCTCCAATTAAAAGGGGTCTTTACTTAAATTAGATTTCTTTGTATAATATATATTATGCAAGGAATTCCAACTGGCCCTTGGGGGGCTGTCTGTCGAACATTTAAACTGGGCGCGGCTGGTAAGCTGGCGCAATGGGCGACGCTATTGCCTAAAATCAACGCCTTGGAAGAGGATTTGAAGGTCTTGTCCGACGGCGCGATGAGAAAGGCGAGTTTGTCGCTGCGGTATCGCGCTCGAAGCGGCGAGCCGCTGAAAGATTTGCTCGTTGAGGCGTTTGCTCTGGTTCGAGAAGCCGGGCGAAGAAAGAAAGGCATGCGCCATTACGACGTCCAGATTCTCGGCGGCATCTGTATCGCCAACAGAACGATTGTCGAAATGCAGACAGGCGAAGGTAAAACGCTGACGGCAACCGCGCCGCTGTATCTTTATGCGCTGGCGGGCAAGGGCGTTCAGCTGGCAACGGTCAACGATTATCTTGCCAAACGCGACGCCGACTTGATGGAGCCGATTTACGAACTGCTGGGCATGAAAGTCGGCGTGATTCAAACGCAGCAGCAAACCAACGAACGGCGCGCGGCGTACTCCAAAGACATCACCTACGGAACAGCGAAAGAGTTCGGGTTCGATTTCCTTCGAGACCGTCTGCTCAAGCGTCGAATCAGCGAAGGCGAAATGGATCTCATCGGCGCCATGCTCGGCGGGCCGGGTCAGAACAACGAACAGCCGGTTCAGCGCGACGCCTTTTTCTGTCTGGTCGACGAGGCGGACAGTATTCTCATCGACGAAGCCCGAACCCCTCTGATTATTTCCGCCATGCCGGGGGAAGCGGAAAAGATTGCCGTCGCGACGTACAAGTGGTGCGCGGAAAACGCGCTTCAGTTTGAGGAAGACGTCGATTACGAATACAAGCAGGAAACCAAAGAGTTGGACTTAACTCGCGAAGGGCGTCGCAAGGCGCGAATGCTGCCTAAACCGCCGGAGCTGGACACGGTCGGCATGTTCGACATCTACACGAAAATCGAAATGGCGATTAAAGTCCAGAAAGAGTTCATTCGAGACCGCCAGTACGTCGTCCGCAACGGCGAAAAGGGCGAAGAAATCGTCATCGTCGACGAATTCACCGGTCGTCTGTCGGAAGGGCGAAAATGGCGCGAGGGCGTCCATCAGGCGGTCGAAGCCAAAGAGGGCGTGGAGATCACCGTCGATACCGGACAGGCGGCGCGAATCACCGTTCAGGACTTCTTCCTTCGTTACGAACATCTGGCAGGCATGACCGGTACGGCAGCATCGAGCGCCCGGGAGCTGAAGCGAATCTATCGCTGTAACTTCATGGCGGTTCCAACCAACAAACCGCCGCAGCGCGTCAAACTGCCGACGCGAATTTACGGTTACGAGTCCGCCAAGTGGGACGCCATTGCCGAGGAAATCGCTGAAGTTCACGCCACCGGTCGACCAATCCTGGTCGGTACGCGTTCTATCGACAAGTCGGAAACGCTGTCACAACGTCTGAAGGACAGAGGAATCGAACATCAGGTTCTCAACGCCAACCAGATCGCGGAAGAAGCGGAAATCGTCGCTCAAGCCGGGCAGAAGGGAAAAGTAACCGTTTCGACCAACATGGCAGGCCGAGGAACCGACATTCGTTTGGGAGAAGGCGTCGAAGAGTTGGGCGGGCTGTACGTCATCTGTACGGAAATGCACGATTCCGCCCGAATTGACCGCCAGCTCATCGGTCGATGCGGACGTCAGGGAGACCCCGGCGCGTATCGGCAATATCTTGCTCTGGACGACGAACTTCTTCTCAACGGTTTAGGAAAAAACAGAGCCAAACGAATCGCCGCGAAAGGCATCGCGCTGGAAACGCTGGAAGACGAATTCCAGGAAGCGCAAAAGCTCACGGCAGAACACACGTCTGAAATCTCGCCCGACGTTTCGCCCGACGCCGTTCAAAAACTGGCGGCTCAGGCGCACGACGAGCAGAAAATTCGAGAAAGCAAAGCAACCCGGTTTGACAAGTACGAATACCTGTTTATCAAAGCGCAAAAGAAGGTTGAACGCAAGCATTACAAACAGCGTAAAGCTCTGATGTACTTTGAAAAGCAGCGTAAGAAGATGCAGCGTCAAATGGGTCAAGACCCGTATTTGGATACGACGAATTAGGCAGTAGGCTGGCGAGCCGGGGTGCGTAAGCCCCCGGAAAAATAGTGCATAGTGGTTAGTGGTAAGTGGTAAGGACGCAAGCGGTTCCTTTACTAACCACTTACCACTAACTACGAACTCTTGCCTACTGCCTCAATCCCAACTTAGCAAAGAAAGGAATTTAAAATGAAACAACTTTTATTACTTGCGGCTTTAGCGGCTGTCCCGCTAACGGCGGTCGCCGAAACCGCTCCCGACTGGGAAAATCAGGCGGTTTTCAGAATTAACAAAGAACCAGCTCACGCGACGTTTACGCCGTATCAATCGGTTGATTCCGCGGCGACATGCGACCCGAAAGCGTCACAACGACGCATTTGTCTTAACGGGACGTGGAAATTCAATATCGCTCCCAACCCCGGCAGCCGTCCGATGGATTTTTATAAAACCGATTACGACATCTCCGGCTGGAATGACATCGCCGTTCCCGGCAACATCCAGACGGAAGGGTTTGATTACCCGATTTACGTCAATACGAGTTATCCGTTCCCTGCAAATCCCCCGTACGTTCCCGGCGGCGTAAAGTCGGAATCGTACAAGGCGGGCGTTATCGAAGGCGACCAGAAAAAAGCGGCGACGTTTACCGACCGCGGCAACTTCAACCCGATTGGATCCTATAAACGAACGTTCACCATTCCCCAGGACTGGAGCAAGAGCCAGATTTTCGTCTGCTTTGACGGCGTTGGTTCCGCCGCCTACGTCTGGGTTAACGGGCAGAAAGTCGGATATACTCAAGACAGCCGCACAACAGCGGAATTCAATATCACGCCGTACGTCAAGCCGGGCGAAAATGAAATCGCTGTTGAAACGTACCGCTATTCAGACGGCAGCTATCTGGAATGTCAGGACTTCTGGCGCATGTCCGGCATCTTCCGCGACGTCTACGTTGTTGCAAGAACCCCGGTTTACGTCCGTGACATCTTCGCCAAGCCGATTCTGGACAAGAATTACGAAAACGGCATCATGGTAGTTGAGTTTGACCTGTCAAACAAGACCCCCGAAGCCCATACGGTCAACGTTCAGGCGATTTTGTACGATTCTCCCGATATCGACTCCGCCAAACGGCTGGGCTGGAATGGGGAAAACGTTACCGTTCCGGCGAACGGCTCTGCTAAATTGACGCTCTCGTTCCCGGTTGCCAACCCGCCCAAATGGACGGCGGAAACCCCGAATCTGTGCGCGCTGCAGATTGTTCAGTCTGACGAAAACGACCGCGTTATGGAATCGACCTGCATTAAAGTCGGCTTCCGTACGGTTGAAATCAAAAACGGACAGCTGCTGGTCAACGGCAAAGTCGTTCACATCAAAGGCGTCAACCGTCACGAAATGGATCCGGACACCGGTCATTACGTTCGCGACGATACGATGATCGAAGACATCCGCTTGATGAAAACGCATAACTTCAACGCAGTTCGAACCTGCCATTATCCGGACTGCCCGCGTTGGTACGATTTGTGCGACACGTTCGGAATTTTCCTGACGGACGAAGGCAACATCGAATCTCACGGCATGGGATACGGTCCGCGCTCGCTGGCGAAAGACCCGAAGTGGGAAGCCGCTCACGTTGACCGCGACAGCTCTATGGTTCAGCGCGACAAGAACCACCCGTCCGTGATTGTCTGGTCAATGGGCAACGAAGCCGGACACGGCTGCAACTTCGTCGCCTGTTACAAGGCGATTCGTCAGCTCGACCCCAGCCGCCCGATTCACTACGAACGCGCCTGCGGAACGCCGGAAACCGACATCTACTGCCCAATGTACTCCAAGCCGTGGCATTGCGTCGATTACGGCAAGAAACCTCAAACCAAACCGATGATTATGTGCGAGTACGCTCACGCGATGGGCAACTCCACCGGAAACTTTGATAAATTCTGGGACGCTGCGTTTGACCCTGAAATCCCGCATTTCCAGGGCGGATATATTTGGGACTGGGTCGATCAGGGCATTCGAACCAAGGTTCCGAAACAATTCACCGTTACAGCTACAGGCGAATACGCCGGAGAATGCGCTCTGCGAACCAGCGGAGACGCTCTGAAAACGGTTGACGGCAAGAAGTGCTTTAACGGCTCGATTACAACCAAGGCGAACGCGCCGGACTGCGCGAAAGCCCCGGTTGTTTTTGAAGCGACCGTCTATCCAACTGACGTTGCTGAACACGGACCGATTGTCATGAAAGGCGACAGACAGGTCGGACTCAAACAGGCGACGGATCCAAATAAAAAGACCAAGACGCTTCAGTTCTTTGTTTTCAATAACGGCGCCTGGAAGCAGATCGACGCTCCGGTTCCGGAAAACTGGGTCGGCGCGTGGCATACCGTCAAGGGAATCTACGACGGGCAGAAGATGACCCTCATCTGTGACGGAAAAGTCGTAACTGATTGTGGGTACGACGGCGCCGTCAATCTGACTGACGCTCCGATTACCTTCGGCTCGAACTCCGATTACTCCGGACGTCTCTTCCCCGGATACATCGCCTCTGCCAGCGTTACTGTTGGAGAGAAAATCGTGGTTGCCGTCAACGCGGAAAACTCCGCTGTCGAAACCACTGCTGAAGACGAAACGTTCATGGCTTACGGCGGCGACTTCGGTCCGGCGGGAACGCCCTCTGACGACAACTTCTGCATGAACGGCGTTATTCGTTCTGACCGCGTTCCGCACCCGGCGATGGCTCATATTAAATACTGCCAGCAGCCCGTTAAAACAACGCTCAAGGAACTCACTGCCGACAACGTTGCGAAACTGGAAATTCTCAACCGGTACGATTTCATCGACCTGTCGAATCTGGAAATGTTCTGGACGCTCAATCCGCATAGAGGATGGGCTCAGGTAGCTCTGCCCAACGCCAATCCGTTTGAAATGACGGAAGTCGAAATTGCCGTTCCGGCGAAGGCTGAAGCCGTCCCCTCCGACGGACAGTTTTTGACCGTCCAGTACCGCCTCAAGACGGATACGCCGATGGCGAAGAAGGGATCCGTTGTCGCGTGGGAACAGTTTGAACTTGTCGCTCCGCAAAAGATGGAAGTCAAGCCGTTTGCCGACGCCAAAAAGATTGTCGACGACGCGGCTGTTACGCTCACGTCTGGCGAGTGCGTCTATACGTTCTCCAAAGAGACGGGCTATCTGACGTCCGCCAGGTTCCGCGGCAGAGAGTTCCTCGCCTCGCCGATGAAGCCGACCTTCTGGCGCGCGCCGACCGACAACGACCGCGGGAAT
>JAZUMX010000476.1:0-2740 GCA_045603865.1 Thermoguttaceae bacterium | reverse complement strand
AATGGGCGAGTCATAAAGCCGTTTTCCGCGAAACGGACAGGTTTAATTGTTATTCCCATAACAATTACTCCTTTCTTTAGCATACATGACAATAACAAAAAAACGATTTTATAAGATTGTACCGAAATATCTTAAAATCGTTATAACTCCAAATTTTATTTCCTAACGTTATACTTCCTACCGTTCCAATCTACGCCGCCAATTTCAAGCCGACAATTCCAGCAACGATTAAAGCGGCTGAACAAAGGCGCAACGCCGAGGCGGATTCGCCAAATAAGACAATGCCGGCTATAAACCCGCCGACAGCGCCGATGCCGGTCCAGATCGCGTATGCCGTCCCCAGCGGTATCGTCCGCAAAGACAAGGACAAAAGCCACATACTTAAAATCATGCCAACGATAAAAGCAATACTCGCTTTGACGTTTTGAAAACCATTTGACTGTTTAAGCGATACCGCCCAGACGATTTCAAAAAGCCCTGCCAAAATTAGGATTAACCAATTCATACGCGAAACCTTTTTACTTCAATTCCGCTCCGCAAGAGAACGCCTTGTCGACAACTTCTCCCATGAGACGATAAACGTGAGCGCATGTGTCGAAGCAGATCGGTTTCATCTTGTCTGCATCGGGTTTGCCGTCTGTCATTGCAGACTCTTCAACGCCGCAGTTGACGATTTTTCCGACAACGTTGCAGTTGGCTTCGGTCATTGATACGAGTTTGCATTCCAAAACGAGCGGCAGTTCGTTAATCACAGGCGCGTCAACGAACTCGCTTTTAACGGTTGTGAATCCGCTTTTGGCAACCTTGTCCGGCGTTTTGTTTCCGCTTACGATGCCGAGGTAGTCGCAAGACTTGACCGTCGGCGCGGTTCCGAAAGCAACGGTAAACGCCTTTTTAGCGGCAATGTTCGTCCACGTTTTATGAGCGGTGTCGATGCAGATGGTAATCTCGTCCTCAAGCGTAATTCCACCCCAAGCGGCATTCATGACATCGGACGTTCCGTCCTCGTTATAAGAGGCAATCATCAAAACTGGCATTGGGAACATCAAATTTTTTACGCCGAGGTTTTTCTTCATCTTATCAATCCTTTCTTGTATGGCTGCGTCATATCGTGATTCGATTTGAAAACTATAATGTTCAATAGGAATAATTGATTCATTTTGAAAGTAATAAAATCGTACCACAAAAAACAATAATAAGCAAGAGGGGGTAGACATGGGTGCATTGTTCCAAATCAAAACCACCTATTTTCGCAACCCAATTTCGAACAAGTCCAAATTTTCGTTTTCTCCCCGCCAAGGTCTTGACTTTTGCTCTTGCTGCCGTATAATTAGCGCTAACGTTATAGTTGAAGAGTTTAATTCCCTATCGTTAAATACACTGCAATTATGTTCAGAGAAATGAGACGCGCCGGGCAGCGTCTTTCTGACGAAGAGACGTTAAACGTTCTCAAAACAGCTAAACGAGGCGTTTTGTCCATGATCGGAGACGACGGCTGGCCGTATGGGGTTTATCTCAATCCGTTTTATAACGACGCTGACGGTCGAATCTATTTTCACGGTTCCAAAGTTGGACACAAAACAGATTCCCTTCGCGCTGACAACCGGGTTTCCTTTACGGTTATTGACGACGGGATTCAAGACGACCCGGGCTGGGCGCTGACGTTTCGCAGCGTCGTGGTTTTTGGTCGAATTGAGATTGTCGCCGATCGCGATTTTGCGATAGAAATCTGCCGCCGGCTGGCAAAGCGGTTTAATCCCGACGACGCAGATATAGAAGACGAAATTCGCCGCGCCGGCGCTGCCGTTCAGGTTTTAGCCCTCATTCCTGAACATATTACAGGCAAACGAATTCACGAAGCGTAAGCGAATTTCCAACAAGTTTTACCCCCAGATTATAACCATGATTAAAAAGACGTTATTATTGACTGTAACGCTGGCGATTGCAATAGCCGCGCCGGCGTTTTCTGAAGGAGTAAACAAGATGACATCTCAACCTTTGTCCGAGAAAGAAATTTGTATTGTCGATATTGGCACGGCAGTCGCCCGGGGCGATCAAGCGGCTTTGGCAAAGGCGTTTAATCGCGCGTTTGACGCTAAAATTACGTTGGCGGAAGCCAAAGAGTACGTCGGTCAGCTGTATGCGTACTGCGGGTTCCCTCGCGCGCTCAATGCGGCAGCAACGCTTCAAAACGTCGTCAAGGAACGGCAATCGGCAGGCAAGCCGGTTTTGGAAGGCGCCGCCCCGTCCCCCGCTCCTCAAGGGTCTGCCCTGACGTTCGGAACGGAGAATCAGACCAAACTGTGCGGCGGTCCCGTCAAAGGCGCTCTGTTCGATTTCCACCCGCAGTTAGACGAATACCTTAAATCCCATCTTTTTGGCGACATTTTCGCTCGTGACAACGTTTCGTGGCGGGATCGGGAAATTCTCACCGTCGCGGCTCTGGCGGCTCGACCGGAAACCAAACCGCAGATGAACGCTCATCTGAACATCGCGATGATCAACGGTTTAACTCAACAGCAGGGCGACTTTATCGTCAAGCGGGTTGTCTGTCCGTCTGATCCGGCTCTGCTGCCGTCTGACTGGTCGGCGTTTCCTGTTGGAGATCCAAACGACGCGTACGCGAAATACTTCATCGGACGCAGTTATTTGGCGGTTCTTTCCAAAACTCAGGTCTTTACGTGCGCTGTTACGTTTGAACCGGGCTGCCGAAACAACTGGCACATTCATCACGCTTCCA
>JAZUMX010000475.1:0-2259 GCA_045603865.1 Thermoguttaceae bacterium | reverse complement strand
AGCTGTTTGCCGCATAATGGACGGATTTTCAAATTCCAAATTTCTTGTATAATATATTAAACGTCTGTTGTTATACATTTGGATAATACCAGTTTTTTTCATGAATTTAATCGTCAAGTCGTTCTGTCGAAAAAGAGTTGTTTCAATATGCTTTATTGGAATTATCCTGTTCACCCAGCTTTGGTATTCATATCCAATTCTTCGACATCCCAAATTGCATTACTGGGCGTTTCTGAACGCACAAGCAGGACAAAAAAATCAAACTGAACAAACAACCGTGGCGAACCTCTGCAGCACATGGAAGAAAGCTTTAAAATCCGTTGAATTTGAGCAAAGCGGCGACAGTTCTCTCTTTATGGACCTCTACGGTGGAACAAGGCAAGCGCTAGGCTGTTATACGTGCAGTGGATTGATAAAACTGGATAATGGCATTTTAACTGGATATTCTCAAGACCTTGTGGATTTTTCAGAATCCGAACAGAAACTTTGCGAGCTTAAACAAACGCTGGATTCTAAAAATATTCCGTTGCTGTTTGTTCTTCCACCGACAAAGATTCATATTTCAGATAATTTACAATCGTTTGGGGTTCATGACAAATCAAATGAAAATCTGTCTCGATTCATTGCCATACTCAAAAAACATCACATAGATTATATTGATACGCGCTCGGTTTTTGCTGACAATCCAGACGAGCATTACAGGCTGTTTTTGAAATCCGACCATCATTGGCAGCCAAAGTATTCTTTTTACGCATACGCTCTAACCGCTCAAAAGCTTAATAAGGATTATGGTTTCCATATTAATCCGGAATTATTTAATCCAGAAAACTTTCAGGAAATTCATCTCCCGATCGAAGATCGCCCGTATTTTAGTATAGGAATCAATTCTCAACGAAAACAGACGGGACGCGTCTTTGCTCCTCACGATGAATACATTCTCTTTGAACCGCGATTTCAAACGGATTCCAGCTTTGACGTTTCAGAATCCTTTGAAATACACAAAAGCGGAAATTGTCAACAAACCTGGCGTCAAAGCGGTATTTACGCCTTGCAGAAGTCCACGAATAATCTGACGTCCGAAAAGAAGATTCTTCTTATCAAAGACTCTTACGGCGTTTTTTATTTTGACTATCTGTCTTTGGCTTGTCACGAATTGTGGGCTTTGGATATGAGAAACTATCACGGCGACTGTAAAAAAGTTATTGAACAATTCCAGCCTGACATAGTCATCATGATTTATTGTTTGGAAGTGATTCCAAAACTCGACTTATAATCCTGAGCTACTCCCGATACTTCGCCCACGTTTCTTCTATCCATTGAACAGGGCGAACCGCTTTGAAGAAGTCAGGCGAGCGCCAGCCTTTAATTGCAACGTCCGGGTTGGGGTTGCCGTGGAAGATAACCGCTTTGGTTCCCTGCGGGGGAAGTTTGGTATCGAGAAAATATCCCAGCGGGAACGGACGCATACAGCTTTTTCTGAAACTGACGCACCAGCCCTCCGGCCAGTATTGCAGCAGTCCTTTGCGGTGCATCTCTCGCGAAAGGTACGCCTGTTCGTTGCGGACTTCCTTCCGAACCTGGTCGCCATGTTCCAGAAAATACTCGAGAATGTCCGGGTATTTCCCGATTTCAAAGCGGAAGATAGACGAATTCCCGATGTTCTTTCCCGGCAGATTCCAGTCCTGAATAATGCGGAACGCGCCGTCGATTTCAAAAAAGCAGTCGAGATTATTCCAGATCAAAACGTCCAGGTCAATAAACAGAGCCTGCCCGACGAGGTCGTCCAGCCGTTCCTGAAAGACGGTCAGCTTTCGCCAGCCGCGTTCCGGCAGCCGGGCGTCGGGGTTCATTTCCCGCAGCGGACGAACTTCAATCCGGGAACCCAGCCCCTCAGCGTTTTCGGTAAAGCAGACGAATCGATGAGGAACAGTCAGGTTCTTCCGAACCATCGCCGCCAGCAGATTGACGTACTCCGGGGAAAACTTGGTTCCCCATTTCATGCAAATTACGTTATTGGTTATGGAGTTCATTTTTCGTTCGTCCTGTCCCTTCCTTTTTTAAGATTTTGCTGTATAATAAGAATATACATAAAAAGACACTACAATACAACCCCAATTCCTACCTTAACTTGACAACCAATGAAAAAAGCGTTGATAACCGGCGTTACCGGACAGGACGGCTCCTATTTATCCGAATTCCTGCTGGAACAAGGCTACGAAGTTCACGGCATGGTTCGCCGGTGCAGCAGCCAGAATTTCA
>JAZUMX010000474.1:0-1624 GCA_045603865.1 Thermoguttaceae bacterium | reverse complement strand
CATGGCTACGATCCGACTTAGTCGGAATGAATCCGGCTGCAGTCGAGTTTTTTCTCCGACTGCCGTTTTCTTTTTTCAGCTTTTACCCCTGTTTTTTCTTCCCAGTCCTTTTCGGACATGCGAAAATTGTCTTTGTAGATGAAATCGTTGCCCGTATTGTACGGCGGGTCGATGTAGATCATCTTGACTTTATTGAAATATTCTTCCCGCAAGAGCTTTAAGGCGTCCAAATTGTCGCCTTCGATGTACAGATTTTGCGTTATATCCCAATCGACGCTTTCTTCCGGACAGGGGCGCAGAGTTTTATTTATCGGTTTGAACGCCTCTGCTGCAGCGGCTTTTTTCCCGACCCAGGTGAACTCGTAAGTCTCGTCGCCGTCAATGACGTCGTGAGAAAGCATTTGTTTGAGAACGTCAAAGTTTACCGTTTTTTTTAGCTCTCCGTTTTCGCCTCGCGATTCTGTAACGCAATTTGGAAAAAGCTCTGCAAGTTTACCGATATTCCGGTCAGTCAGGTCTTGAGTTTGCAGGGTAATCTTTTCCATATCAATTAAAAAAGCAATCGTCTGTTACTCTTCAAGTATCGTTTTATCGACGCAATCGAGCAGGTTTTGAATAATCGCGTAAGCGTCAACGCCGTCAAGCTTTGCTTTATAGGACAGAATCATTCGATGGTTCAACGCGGCGGGCGCGACGTACTTCACGTCCTGGAATCCGCAAGCGGGACGTCCGTCCAGCAGCGCCGCAGCGCGGGCGGACTCGGCAATTCCAATTGCGGCTCTGGGCGACGCCCCGAACGTTACGTACTGCTTGACCAGTTCCGGCGCGTCGGGAGAATCCGGGTGCGTTGCCGCGACGACCTGGGAAATGTACTTCGCCACCGCAGGCGGCAGGAAGACGTTTCTCAACAGCGCAAACGCCTTTTCCAGCTCGCTTGCCGAGAAAATAAATTCAGCCGTTGGCGGAACGCCGTGACGTCGAGACGTAATAATCTCCTCTAACGTCTTGGCAGACGGCGACGCAACGTGCAGCTTGAACAGGAATCGGTCTAACTGTGCTTCCGGCAGCGGGTACGTCCCTTCCAGGTCTATCGGGTTTTGACTTGCCAGAACGAAAAACGGCTCCGGCAGCGGGCGAGTCTGTCCGAATGCTGTTACGCGCCGTTCCTGCATCGCTTCCAACAGAGCTGACTGCGTCTTGGGCGAAGCGCGGTTGATTTCGTCCGCCAGCAGGATGTTCGTAAAAACGGGACCTTCCTGAAAGACCATCTCCCGCTTTCCCGACGGCGCATCCTGCAGCAGATGCGACCCGGTGATGTCGCCCGGCATGAGGTCTGGCGTGAACTGAACGCGATTGAACTTCAGTCCCAGCAGCGTTCCCAACGCCTGAATGAGCGCGGTTTTCCCGACGCCGGGCACGCCCTCGAGCAGAATATGCCCTCGGCTGAAAATTCCAATCAAAACCAGTTTATGCAGTTCCGGACGCCCCAGCAAAACTCGGTTGAGTTCGTCCTGAAGACGGTCAATTTTTTCTTTTACCGGCTGAATCTGTTCGGCTGTAAGTAATTCGGACATGGTAAGGGAATGGGGTTGAATGAAAGGCGTAGGCGAGCCGGGGTGCGTAA
>JAZUMX010000473.1:0-2779 GCA_045603865.1 Thermoguttaceae bacterium | reverse complement strand
GCGCATCGCTGGCTCTGTACGCGTCGCTGACCGGGCTGAAGTCCGGCGTCTTTGTCGGCAGCGGAAAGATCGCCTACGGCAAACTCTCTCAGGCGCTTGACTACGGCGCTCTGGCGCTCCAGATTGACGGCGATTTCGGCGACGCCATGGCGCGCGTGCGAGAAGTCTGTCCGAAACTGGGCATTTACCTCGTCAACAGCGTCAACCCGTTCCGGCTGGAAGGGCAAAAGACGATTATGTTCCGCGTTCTGGAATCGCTCCGCTGGCAGGTTCCAGACTGGATTGTCGTGCCCGGCGGGAACCTCGGCAACTCCAGCAGTTTCGGCAAAGCGTTCCATGAACTAAAAGAGCTGGGTCTTATTGACCGCGTTCCTCGCCTGGCGGTGATTAACGCTCACGGCGCCAACACGCTCTACGAAATGTACGAAAAGAACGGCGCGAGATGGAACGGCGGGAATCCGGACCGTCCGCTCATCGAAGGTTATTTCAAGCGCATGAACGACGAAAATCGCCGCGCTCATACGATCGCGTCTGCCATTGAAATCAACCGCCCCGTCAACTTCGACAAATGCCTCCGCGCCTTGGAATGGTGTAACGGACTGGTTCGGGAAGTAACTGACCAGCAGATTCTCGACGCCAAAGCCCAGATCGGGCAGGGCGGCTTGGGCTGCGAACCCGCCTCCGCCGCGTCCGTTGCCGGGGCGAAACTGCTCCGCGAAGAAGGCGTTATCGCCCCGTCGGACAGAGTCGTCTGCATCCTGACCGGACATCTGCTCAAAGACCCGACCGCCACCGTCGCGTACCATTCCGGACAGAAGAAATACCAGGACGAAGTTTTAGCTCCCCGCGGCGTTCAGACCACCCAGTTCGCCAACAACCCCGTTCCTGTCCCCAACGACGTGGACGCGATTATCAAGGCGATTGAAGGGTAATTAGCAATTAGCAGTTTGCAATTAGCAATTACGCAAGCGTAACACAACGTGTAATTATTCCCAGCGCCTCCCAGCAGTTCCCAGCAAACTCCCAGCAGTTTCCAGCTATGAATTTTAAAAAGCTTTTCCTGTTGATTGCCGCAATTACGGCGTTGAATACTGTTTCTTTTGCGTCGGCGCCGCAGAGCGTTGTAAGGTCGCCCAACGGCGCGGTGAAAATCGTCGTAACGCAAAACGAGTCAGCGCCGACGTACTCGCTGTCCTTTAACGGCGCGGCAGTTCTCAACGAGTCCCAAACGGGGCTGAAGTTCAGAGACGTTGACCAGGGCGCCGGTTGGTCATTCGTCGGGAAGTCGGAAAGCTCTCATAACGAATCGTGGACGAACCGGTTCGGGAAGAAGTCGCAGTACGTCGACCATTACAATCAGATTACGCTCGTCTACGCCAACGCCGACATGGAAATCCGGTACGTCTTTCGCGCCTACGACGACGCGGCGGCGTTTCGGTACGAAATCACTGTTCCAGACGGCAAACAGTACGTCGTCGAGCAGGACTTGACGCAGTACGCTTTTCCCGCCGATTATGACGTCTGGACGTCCAACCAAAAGCGTTACAATACGGATCATCAGCAGTTCTTCGTCAAGGAGAAACTCTCTCAAATTAAAGAGGACGCCTTTGACGCCTGCCCGATCGTTGTGGAATCGCCGGACTTCTGCGCGGCGATAACCGAAGCGGCTCTTATCGACTGGGCGGGCGCTCAGTTCGCCTCGGCAAAGAATGGCTCGACGACGCTCAAAACCCGTCTTACGCCCCGTAAAGACAAAAACGGGCGCGTCGTTGTTACCCATTCGACTGTTTCTCCCTGGCGGGTGATTATGCTGGGAAAAACGCCCGTTGATCTTGTCAACAATTCCGGCGTCGTTCTCAATTTGAACGCTCCGTGTAACATCGAAGATACAAGCTGGATTAAGCCGGGCGCGTCCGCCTGGGACTGGTGGTCTAACGGCAACGCCGGCATGAACACGCAAACGACCATCGACCGTGTCGACATGGCGGCGGAAATGGGCTGGAAGTACATGACAATCGACGACCCGTGGTACTGCAGCTGGAAAATGAAAAACCGAATCGGCTGCGATATCGACACGCTTCAAAGTACAAGCGCCGTCGACATGCCGGCGATTATCGCTCACGCGAAAGAAAAGGGCGTTGGGATTTTCCTTTGGGTGGAAAGTCAGGACTTGCAGCTTTGCGGCGTCGAAAAGACGTTTGAACAGTACGAAAAATGGGGCGTTGCCGGATGCAAAATCGACCACATGAACGCAGACGATCAGGAAACCGTCAACTGGATTAACGAAACGCTCGCGCTGGCGGCGAAACATCGTCTGATGGTTAATTTCCACGGCATTTACAAGCCGACGGGAATTGAACGGACGTATCCCAACCTTGTAACAGTCGAAGCCATTCGCGGAAACGAGATGGGCAAGTCTACGCTTGGTTCACAATTGAAAGACCGTAGTGAAGTTGGTACAGAGCGACCAGCGGGAGCGAATTTAGGTAACCGCGCGGCAGCGCGAACTGGGAGCGGCGCCACGCCGTCCGACAGCGCTCATACCGCAACGCTGCCCTTTACGCGTTACCTGTGCGGATTTGGGGACTATACGCCCGGCGGCATGCTCAACCGTCAGCCGGAAAAGTACGTCCGCACGCGTCCGACGCAGGTTGTCGGAACCCGGGCGCACGAGCTGGCTCTGTGCGTTCTTTACGACAGCCCGATTACGACTCTTTGTGACACGCCGGAACATTACCGCGGCGCGGCGGGCGTTGAGATTCTCCGAAATCTGCCGACT
>JAZUMX010000472.1:0-3977 GCA_045603865.1 Thermoguttaceae bacterium | reverse complement strand
TACTGCCCCGACGAACCGGGGCGACGCATTCCCTGACCTTGAGGTCGCATACCGGGATTATACATTCCGGGTCGTGGTTCTCCCTGCTGCCCTTGCGGGCGCATGTTGGGATTAAACTGACCGGGACGCCGTTCTCCCTGCTGTCCCTGCGGACGCATACCGGGATTATACTGACCCGGTCGCCGTTCTCCCTGCTGTCCTTGCGGACGCATACCGGGGGTGAATCGGCGTTCGGGCGCCGGATCTGGCTTGAGGTTTGATTTTAAATAGAACGAACTCAGCGGTGCGTATCCCAGTTTCTCCGTCAGTTTGTCCCAGTTGGCGGGGAGTTCAATTTTGATAGTCGCGAACCCGCCGCCGGGAACGCACATGGTTTTGTTACGGTTGGCGTCGCCGGTAATCAGAATGGCGGTTTTTCCCTTGACCATGACGGGAACCGTCTCGACGGTCTCCAATCCTGACCAGCCCAGCCACGGCGGAGTGGACGTTTCGGACGAGCCTTCATTCTGGCTGATTTTCTGAGCGTGTCGGTTTACGGTATACGTACTCGGATCAAAGGCGCTGCCGGGATTGCCCCAGTAATTGGCGTACGCTCTTTCTTCCAGAGGTCGGCGAGCGGTTTCAATCAGAGCGTCTTCCAGCGCGTCTTTGCTCTTGAATTGCGCCGCCAGGTCGCGGGCGACGTATCCTGTTACAAGCATCGTTCGATAGACAAACGGCGTTCCGCTTCCCACAGCAAACTGTTCTTTTTCGACCGCGTCCCACGCCATCATTTCCATGATCTTTTGAGCGTCGCTGGTTGCAGGCGCGAGGTTGTTTCCCCAGCACAGGGAAGACGCCGCCGTCAATGCGCTGTCGTTAAGATTCAAGCCCTGCTGCATGTGGTACGGCTTCCAGCCAAGATCCAACGCCGCCTTTTCGTCTTCCGCCAGACACCACGGCATAAGATATCCGAACGTTCCCATTCGGTTTTCCTTGACGTAATACCCACCCAGGTTGAGCATCGCCAGATTGATAAACCGTCCGATGGCGGCGTTTTTCTGAGTGGAAATTTCGCCCTGAGAGCAGTCGATTCCCAGCTGTCTGGCGACAGGGCCGTTGACCCAGCAGAACGGCGTCCACGCGTGCGTGCTGGAAAGAGTTCGGCGGAAATCTCCATTTGCCATCGCCTTGGTAAACGCAATGAGAATCGGCATGAACTCCGGCGGACAGCCCGCCATGACGCCGTTGACTGCGACTTTTCGAACTGTTACATTTCTGTACGCAACCGGCAGCGAGCCGATAACCTCGTCCGGGTCAAGGTCTGTATATTTAAGAAATTCGTTTACGCTCTTTTTTGTCGGCGGGATTATCGGCAAACCGTCCGTCCAGCCGTTTTCTGCAAAGACGTGGTTGACTTCCGCAAGCGTACCGGTGAACACGACGGCGTCGTCTGCGACGTTGTTGTCTTCTTCAGACGCCTTTTTCTCCTTCTCGGTAAACGGTTTGGTCAGAGCGTCGACAATTTGAGGCCACAGGACTTTTTGAGTGTTTTCAATCAGTTCTTCTCGAGAATGAGCGGAAAACGCCCCGGGATATTCCGCAACGCGAGGAATGGGAACGCCCGCCGTCAACGCCGTTTTGCGCGCCTGCGTAACAAACCCCGGCGCTGCGATCATAACAGACGGGATTCCAAGATACTCTGCCGCAATGCACGACCCCATTTCTTTGGGCGTGCACAGCCCGCAGCCCCCGTTGCCGGAGATGACCGCGTCAACTTTCATGTCTTTCAGACGCTGCTGAAACTCGTCTTTTTCATGACGAATCACGCCGGGACCAGGCCACGGACCGGCAGAACCGATTTCGCTCAAAACAAGAACCTTCGCTTTGGGATATTTTTTAAGAATCAGCCGTTTGAGTTCCGGGTGCGTAACGTATGCCATGAAACTCCCGCCGACGATGGCGATTGTTTTTCCGTTGAGGGTGTCCAGACGCGGTCCCTGCTCAATCATTTTAACAGAGCCGGGCGCCACAGGCGACAAAACAGCATACGTCCCTTCAGACGGGGAACCGGAAAGCGGCAAAGCGCAAACTCCGTCTGGACAATCTTCAATAGAAAATGCGGTTGACGCCGTCGCCGCCATAACGACGATTCCAATTAACAATCTGATTCGTAAATTCATTGTACGCTCTGCGGATAAAAGGATTAAAGATTGAAATAAATTACAGTAGTAAGCCTGATATACTTATTAACGAATAGAGATGTTTTTTATTGCAAAATTCCGATGCGAAGCGTTTCGCTAGAACCGCGTAGCGGTTCAATGTTTCTAGCCGTGGGTTTTAACCCACGGGCGGCGAGGCGCCGCTCCCAATCCGCACTGCCGCGCGAAACGTATTATAATCGCTCCCGTTGGTTGCTTTGATCTTTCTTGCAAAAGAATTTTAAGCCGCAAAGTACGCAAAGAACGCATAGAAATTTTTAATACTCCGCGAACGTCCTCCGCATCTCCGCGTCTTCGCGTGAGACATTTCCAGGGACGTAAGCGCCCCGGCTCGCCTTTCATATTTGTTACAAGCTCGCAATTACTAACTGCGTTTTCTCCAGTACAGCAACCCCGCCGCGCCAAGAAGCAGCAGCGCCCACGTGGACGGTTCCGGGACGCCGGAGCCGGGTTCAGGTTGAGGTTGAGGCGCCGCCAGAGATACGAGATACAAGCCGTCATCTTTTGCGCTCAAGTCAAACAGACCATCAAAATCAGACGACAGCCATCCGGAATAATCACCTTGTTGATCAAAGGACCCGTTTGCAACGAGTCTGTATTCTCCGCCGACGGTCGCCCAGTTTTTGGGGTCGCGGTCGAAGATCAGTTCAATCATACTTTCGCCGGCGGTAAACGTCTTGTCGTCGGCAACGGTTAAGAGGTCGTGATTGGCGTCAGGGTCTTCGCCGGGAAGCGCTTCAAATTCAAAGATAATCGTACCGCCGTCAATGAGAACGGCTCCAGCAACGCTCGTATCTCCAATGAAGGAATAGGTTGCGCCGTCGCGAACGATTAAATCGCCATTGAGGCTTCCCTGGAATTGCAGTTCGCCCGCTTCGACGGTAAAAGCGCCGGGCGAGAACGAGTCAGCGTAATCTTCGTTATTGATCTTCAAAACGCCAGCGCCCGTTTTTGTAACAGCGCCATTTCCGAATATCTTGTTGGCATCGGTAATTTCAACCGTTCGGGTTGCATTTTCATCGACGAAATATTCCAGCGTTCCGTTATCGTCAATTTCGACCGTTCCAGTTCCAGTCGTGCCGTTTCCAGACAAGCGAAGAACGCCTTCCTGAATGGTCGTGGGTCCGGAATACGTATTGGCAGCGGTGAACTCGAGGATTCCCGCGCCGGTTTTAGTGATGGGACCGGCTGTTTTCACGCCGGTGTTGACGGTAATCGCGTCTGCAATAACGCCGGAAATAATCAGGTCAGACTGGTCGTCGAGTTCCGAGACGTTCGCGCTGGTGATGTCCGCAACGTTAATTACGGACGCCTGTGTGGCGACGTCGCTGCTTTTCGCGCCGAAAGCGTAGGTGGCGTTGGGTTTACTCATGTCGGCGGCAAATACAACCGGCTGTGCGGCGAGGGCGTCTCCGCTGCGAACGACGCTGACGTTGTGTAGCTTGAACGCTTTCCAGGTCGCGTTTCCGTCTGTCGCGTAAAGCTGAGAGCCGTTCTTTACGGTCAGGTCAAGAATGGCGTTGTAGTACGCGCCTTCGTTGGCGATCTTGCCGTTGTCCAGAACGACTTTAATGCTGGTGTCGTTATGAGCGTTTGTTAAAACGTCTTGAGCGTTAAGCGTCAAGAGCGCGCCGTTGTTGACGGTAATGGTTCGATTTTGCAGCTTGCCCAGCGGAGAGGCGTTTGAGCCGTTCCAGCCGGTTGTAACTTTGACTTCGCCCCCGCTGATGGTAAAGCTGCCGGCAAAGTTACTGGCGTTACTGGACAGCGTCAGCA
>JAZUMX010000471.1:0-7614 GCA_045603865.1 Thermoguttaceae bacterium | reverse complement strand
TCCGACTTGGTTATCGTTGACGTCTTCGGGTCGGCGTCTGGATAGATGCCAACGAGAATCTTGTCGCCCGGCTTGAATATCTTATCCAACTCCATCTGAGCGCGCAGCAGGTTGGCGGCGTCGAATTCCGTTCCCTTCCATTTCCCGGACAGGACGCGAACGCGAAGGTTCTGCGTTCCCTGCGTCAGAAGCCCAATCTGTTCTACGCTGGAATCGTCGACCGACAGAACGACGGCTTTCTCTTTGTCGCCGTCCTGAGATATTGACTTGGGCGACAAATCGACATAGCTTATCGCAACGCATGCTGCAAGAATGACGGCAATAGAAACAAAATCGTGTCGGGTGGGAACGGGAAAGTAACGCATGACAATTAGCAATTAGTAATTAGCAATTAGCAATTATTGAAAGGCGGTAACGAAGTGAGCGAAGCGAACGAAGTTACGCTTATACTTATTTCGCTACCACCTTTCTAAGAAGCGTAACTACGCTCCTTACAGTCGCTCCGTTACCGCCTTTCAACGGTTTTATTTAGCTTGAAGAATAGCCTTGAGTTTCTTGGAAATGTCGGTGTTGTCAAGGTTGCCTTTGAAGAAGTCTGCGTTGACGCCAACGGCAGAGGTAATAACCGGCAAGGCGGTATGGCTGCCGGACGTCCACGTCAAACCAACTTTCTTGTCAAAGACTTTGAAAACAACCGGGGCGAGCGCTTTGTTGTGATAATCTTTCTTGTCCTTTGCAAATCCTTCAAGCATGAGCTTGAGTTCATCTTCAGTAACGGTCATCGGGTCGTCAGCCGGACCGTCGAACTTGAGCCCAAACGCCTTTTCGATAATCGGCTTGACTTCGTCGAAGGTCAGATCCTTTTTGTGTTCGATTCGGTAAATTTCGTCACGGAACCGGTCGCGAGAGGTCGTCTGATTCTGAAGCAGTTGATAATTCGCCTTGATGCCTTCGCCGGCAAAACCGAGAGTCAAACCGCCGGTTTCGTGGTCGCCGGTAACGACAATGAGCGTTTCATCAGGATGTTTTTCATAGAACGCATACGCGACTTTAACCGCCTTGTCCAGAGCAATCGCTTCGTTGAGAACGGCGCCAGAGTCGTTGGCGTGACCAACCCAGTCGATCTTTCCACCTTCGCACATGATAAAGAATCCGGCGGGGCCGTCGAGCATTTCAATCGCCTTGGTAAGATACTGGTCAAGCTTCAGACCGCCTTCGCGGTTGATAGCGTACGGCAGCGCGCCTTCTTTCTGGCAGGCGATTACTTTGCCGTCTTCCGGTTCGAGATCCATAATGTCGTCTGCATCGTGCACAACTTCGTATCCGGCGTCTTCCGCCAGTTCGTAGATGTCGCCTTTGAAATCTTTACCGGCTTTTAACGTATTCTTATAGACGTCGCCAATATTGTCTTTGTACTTTTTATCGTCGTGCTTGTCAATCGCTCCGCCGCCGAAGAAATCAAATCCGGAAGTAATCAAATCCAGACCGATGAGGTAATACTTGCCGCGGTCGTCCTGATGTGCATAGAACGCAGCAGGCGTAGCGTGATTGAGAGTAACGCTTGTCATAATCCCGACTTTCTTGCCAGTCTTTTTGGCAACGTAAGCGGAGGATTCCAGATTGCGCGTACCTGTCGCATCCATTCCAATGCGGCCGTTATTGGTCTTTTCGCCGCAGGCGATAGCCGTTCCGCTGGCGGCAGAGTCCGTAACGAGTTTGTTGGCAGACCACGTCGTCGTTGGGGATTTAACGGGGAACGAGTTCATCGTCATCGTCGGCTGACCAATCGCCTGGAGATAGTTATCGCACATCTGCCGCTGGGGGGAAGACATGCCGTCTCCAATAAACAAGAATACGTATTTTACCGGTTTGAGACCTTCTTGAGCGGGAGCCTCTTGCGCTTGAACAGACGTCAATGCGCTTAACGCCAAAGCCATTACGGCAAGCATAGAGAATAAACGTTTCATGGTAGGATAATTAGGTTATGGTGTACCGCCGAAGCTGACAGTCAGGGAAACGAACTGTTTCAACGATTGGAAAACCACCAGCTTCTCATCATTATTAATTATTATCAAATTTAAAATTATGTCAAGAGCGCTTTAAAAAGAAAAATTTATGTCAAAATATATTAATGTCAAAAAAAAGAAGCGCTGTTCAACAGCGCTTCTTGCGTTAATTGTACAAGCTATTAGCTCGACGCTATTTCGCCTGTTCATCCAGGTTAATCTGTTCGATCTGTTCAACCCAATGCTTGGGCGAATGACCTTGAGCAAACTGGGCGACAAAGTCGAATACAACGTCAGAGAATCCGCCGACGTTGGCGATGTCCGCCCGATTGAGCGTCTGGGTCGAAGCATACGGCTGGATGTCGATATTGATAAGCCGGGCGTTGGGCTTAACCTTGCGCAGTTCATCCCAATAGGCGACGGTTTGAGTGCAATCGTTCCAACGTCGATTTGAATCGGTGTCAATCCAGGACTCGTTGTCGGAAATGTAAATAACAACGTCCGGATTGATATTGTTTTCGACAATATACTTCATCGCGCTGGAACA
This sequence comes from Thermoguttaceae bacterium, assembly GCA_045603865.1. Lineage (GTDB taxonomy): Bacteria > Planctomycetota > Planctomycetia > Pirellulales > Thermoguttaceae > RUG11551. The sequence continues at coordinate 5,061 of JAZUMX010000471.1, read as the reverse complement.
ATTCGTTCCGCCGCCGCACAGCTCCGCCAGCTTTTGGGCGTTGGTAATGACGGAATCGCGAGGGTTGAGCGAACAGCTTTGAACGTCAAAATCAAACGGAATAACAACAGAGTTGGGATTCTGTCGCAAAATGCACGACGCCATCAGTCCCGCAACGTCAACGCACTTGACTGCCGACGACGCCCCACGGCGATAACCGGTAACAGGCGAATCCATTGACCCGGAAACGTCTACGCAAAGCGCAACAAGACCGTCGATAACCGGAACGTTGTCCGTCGCGATTTCCATAGCGTCCTGCAGCGCCAAACGAATGTCTGACGGGACTTCCTCTGACGCGTTCATGTACGCCGTCATGAGCTGGTACGGGAACGCCTTGGCGCGGCGGATTTCTTCTTCATTGCGAAGCCGGGCGGCGACTTTGTTGACAATCTCAGCGTCTTCAAAAACGTCGTGACGCAGGAACGTATTGAGGTTCATGCGCGTCGTCTGCCAAGACGCATTTTGCGCAATGGTCTTCCATTGATTGGACGTCAGATCCAAAGACGTCAGGTACTGGAACGGGACGTCTGGAACGGCGCAGTTTTCGTCTACCCCGTTTTGGAGCAGACGGATGTACTCGACCACCGCCTGCGGCAGCTTCGATTCATCGTACGGCTTTCCGATAAGGTAACCATACATTGCTTCGCGCTGCGGCGTTTTGGGCGTCGGGTGAATCATTTTAATAACGTCCGCCATGGACGGATCGTTTCCAATGGATGCGTTGAAAATCTGCTGTTCCGTTCTGGCGTCAAACCAGTTGCGGATCAACCGACGAACGGTAGAACCAAACGACTTCCGACCGGTAACGCCGGAACGCACCGCCATGACAAAATTACGCAGCATCTTCCCGTTGTCAATAACGACTGGGAATACTTTATCCAACATCGGCGACTTTCTCGACGCCAAAACAGCGCACAAAATCGCCGGCATATCTTTCATAAATCCCTTGACGCGGGCGTACAGAGCCAGCTTGGCAAGAAATTCGTCGTCAACGTCTTTTGAAGACGTCAGATTCAGAATCGTCTTGAGCTGATCGACTTCGTTGGCGTAAAACGTCTGCGACAGGCAGCCCGTCGCCGCCAACTGCGCCAACGCTTCTTTGGCGTTGAGCTTATACGCCAGCCCGCCAGCTTCGTTGAGGGTCATAGAGGAGTCAGGATCAACAAACTTTGCAATTTCGTTCAGATTACGCATAGCAGTAACAAATAAAAAAGAGTCTAAAAAATGATCTGATAACAAGGGTTTGAAGAAACGCAGGTTACAGTTAATTTTAAATGTAGTTCCTTCAGTATTTATCAGACCATATTTCAAAAAAACATAACAAAGGGTTGAAGAAACTTTTCCGAGTCCTTATAAATAAGGAATTCGAGTCGGATTTGAACCGACAAGTCTCAAATTAATGAAACGCAATGTAGTTCCTTCGGCATTTATGTTAATTGGTTTGAAAACAACAACCGCAACAAGGAATTGAAGAAACAACTCCTGCTCTATCCAATTGAGCTACAGCGATTTTTGCAAATCACCGACCGGACTTGAACCGGCAACCAGGACATTAAAAGTGCCATGTAGTTCCTTCAGCATTTGCGACTGTTGTGGATTATTATTACGTTAAACTGTCGCCGATTGTTATAAAATTTTTGACTTTTTTTGAAAAATAAACGCTTTTCTGTCATAACCTTTTTAATATCTTGGGCTTATATTTCCAGATTGCAGAATATTTATGGTTCTTCGGGCAAATCCGGACCTGAGAAGCCGGCATCGATTGGCTTGAGCGCTTGAAACTAAAAGCTATTTCACAACTCTATTTTTCTATCTTCTCTATTTTTCCGTTACCTCTCTGATAAAATTTGACGATTGAAACGATTTTTTCAGATTTTCCTCTTATGCTTATTGTATCAGTTATCCGATAACATGATTAGAATAATTCCCATTAGCGGAATTGTGTATTTGTGCATAAATTGAGAATGTGGTCTAAACAACCATCAACCAAAGAAATCGATATGAAAAATTCCGTTCAATTGGCGTCAATCGCATTATCAGCTGCGGTCGGATTGTATGCTGCGTTTATTATCGTGTGTCTGATGCCGCAGAAATCGGAGATACCGGCTCCCGTCGATATAGGGCACGAAAGCCAGGCGACTTTGGCATCCACACTGCCTACGCCGGAACCGTCTGTCGCGACCACAGACTCAACGCCGGAAGTACCTGCTGTACCGGAAGTTAGCGAAGCTACAGAATCCAACGTCATTCCGGAAATCCCTTCAGTTCCTGCTGATCCAGCCCCGCCGAAGACGCCTGACGCTAAAACGGTTCCAGACGTCCCGGCTGTCCCGGATGTTCCAGCGGTTCCGGCTATCCCGGCTGTCCCGGATGTTCCAGAACTCCCTAATCCGCCAGTAGCTCCGGCTGTTCCGGAACTTCCAAAGGCGCCAGCAGTTCCACAAACTCCGGCGGTAAAAGAGAACGTCTCTGAAGCTCAAATCAACCCGGCTGTTGGATCAAACAGTTCCGAAGCCATGAAACCCGCTGTTACGAACGCGCCGACAAACAAAAGCAAAGCCACGCTGATTAGCGATAATCTGCCCGGTACGTTCTCCATGCCGGAAGCGCCTGCCATTCCAGACGACGATTTCAATGATTTCAGCGCTTCCGTTGCGCCGATTGAACCTGAAACTGCGCCAATTGAACCTGAAACGCTGTCCATGCCTGGCGGCGATGCGCCAGCGGTTCCAGAAACAGGTCTGGCAGACAACTCGTCTCAAAACAACAAGGTCATTCAGACGTCGGCAATTGAAACGGAAAAGGAACCCGAGTCCCCCAACGCCATGCGCCAGCCCAGCTTTGAGGCGTCTGAAGCAGCCGTTGTCAGCGATGCGCGAGAAGGTCAGCTCGACCCGATGGCGCCGCTGCCTCCGGGACTGTTCAGCGATGTCAAAACCCCGCAGTCGGACGATGCAGAGGAGATTCGTTTTGGCGAACGTTCGTTTGTACCGCGATACGTCCTGCAAAATCGACGCGCCAAGGAATTGTCAAAAGTCGCCGATTCGTCTGTCAAAGCTCCGCACAGCGGCGCGATTGGATTCAACGCCAATAACAGCCTCAAAAAGCTGAAAAAGAATACAGATTCAAAAGACCCGATTTTCGATACGACCTACGGATACAGTTTCGATCCGCAGGGAACGGTTGACATCCGCAAGGCGTTTGAAATTATCAGCGAGAAATTCAAGACAACGATTATGCTCTCGCCGAACGTTTCGGGAACGGTCAGCAAAAAGGCAAACTCCAGCTCCGAAGCCGAGTTCCTGGAAAAGGTTCTCGACGGAACGGAATACTTCGTCAAGTTCGGCGAAAAGATCGCCTATATCGGCAACCGCGTCGATATTGAAAAACTGGGCCCCGACTTTGATTCAATAACCACTCAAAAGTTTTCCATGAAAGAATCTGACATGCAGATTCTGGAATGGCTTATTGCGCCTCAGCTGACGCCGGAAGGACGCGTTCTTTCCAAAAAAGTAGACAACGGTCACGCCGTTATCGAAGTGGAAGATTACCGCGTCAACCTGTACGAAATCGGACGTCTGATTCAGCTGTACAATCAGTCTGGCGCAACCGCTAAAATGAGCGCGGTCTCGCTGGAATACATTCCTGCCGACGGCGCGCCGTTCGACTGGTCGAAAATTACCGCCGGCGGAGATTTTCCGTTCTCGACGATTGAGGGCATTTCCGATAGCCGAGCCGTCGTACTGAATAAAAACGTCCCACAGTTTTTGGAACAGCTCTCGAAGATGCAAAACTGCGTCCCGATTGCCGTTGCCGCTCAGCCGCTCGGTTCCGCAGACAAAGCGGCAGGCGCCAGTCTGTCGATTAAAGTTACAGAAGTTCAGAACTTCCCCGCCGACTGGAACTCGCTTCCGCAAAACATCGGATTCGTTGCCAGAGCGGAAGACTCCGGCGTGATCCTCAATCTGGCGCTCCCAAGCGGCGATCCGGAAAAACCGGAAGGACTGATGTTTACCATGTCCGACAGCGAGTTGCTGGCGATGGTTGTTCCGATTACCGTCGTACCGCTGGAACCCGCCAAGGCGTTGGGATTCATTCCGAAAGTTTGGGAAAACAGACCCGCTCCGATACAGAAGTACGTCCTGCTCGTGTTCGCCGTCGAAAACAGCGCCTCAGCGCAGAAATCCACCCTGGATGCCAACGGCAGAAAATACTGGTCTGCGTACTTTGGCATGCAGTCCAAAAAGGCGGGCGCTCATTTCAGTTCCGACCAGAAAGCGTTCTACGCCAAAATTTCCAGGAGTTTCAGCCGTCAGGTAAAGTCGCCGTCGAACTTTCTAGCGCCGATTTCCTTAACCAATGGAAATTCGTTGCAGCTTCCCTCGCCGAACGAAATCGCCAAATCCGATGAACACGGCGTGATGCCGGTAGAAGCCAATCCCGCTGACGGGTCAATGCCCGCCGTTATTACCAACGTCGAAATTCCCGACATCGACATGGCGGCGGAACGAGCCAAAGCGCGAGCGGCGCAGGAAGAGAAAAAGGCTCTCGAAGAACAGCAAGCCATGATGGCGCAACAGCAGCAATATATGCAGCAACAGCAAAACTATCAGGCGGCTGGACGTCATAACCATCGACATTGATAAGAGCGCCCCGATAAATAGTCTTTTGAAACGTTTATGATAGAAACAAAACGTTTAAGAATATATCCAGCAAATCGGAGTCAGATGGAAAGAATAATTTCCTCTGAAACAAACGCCGAACTTAAAGCGGCGTATTCCGAAATGCTGGATGGCTGTTTGCAGAATCCCGATCAATGGGAATGGTATGCAATCTGGATTATTGAACTCAGCGATGGAACCCATATCGGCGACTTGAGTTTTAAGGGTCTTGACTCAAACGGCGTCGCGGAAATCGGATACGGGATTCTGGAAGAATACCAGGGTCAGGGGTACGCGACCGAAGCGGTTGAAGCGGCTTTGAGATGGGCGTTTCAAAATCCGAACGTTACCGCTATCGAAG
>JAZUMX010000470.1:0-2002 GCA_045603865.1 Thermoguttaceae bacterium | reverse complement strand
CAGCCGGGGCTTCTTCAGCAGGAGCAGCGGGCTCTTCTACAGCCGGGGCTTCTTCAGCAGGAGCAGCGGGAGCTTCTTCAGCAGGAGTTGTTTCTTCCGGGACGACTACGGCTTCTTCAACAACGGTTTCTTCAATGATTTCTTCAACAATGGTTTCCGGCGCAGGAGCAGCGGTTCCAGTAGCGGTTCCAGTAGATGTAGGCTGTACCGGCGGTGGGCAACCAATCAAACTCAAAGCGGCAAATCCCAAGGTCAGGCTGAGGATTCTTTTCATTACAACTCTCCTTGTGAAAACAAAAATAAACGAAACGGCTTGTAATCTCAGCGGCGTTCCGGGGCAAATCCGGACAAACGAAGAATAATCTCGTTGGCGGCAGTCAAACCGAATATGCCGGTAAGAGTTGGAAGACTCCCCAGCGGTCGACGGGCGCGCCCGCGCTGGTATTCGCCATCCACCCATTGCGGAGGCGATACAAGCTCTGATTGCATTTCTTTTGCACGACTGTCCTGAACCTCCGACGAAATGTCAGCTGGATGTACAATCGGCAAAACTTCTTCAATTTTACTTTTGTTTATTATAGCAGATTCTTCACTATAGATACAGGGGATAGGCAGAGAAATTTTTTCTTTTTTTAGTCTTTTTCTGACTGCGGCAGCCAGGGGGCATGTGCGTATTTTGCTCAATACGCCTATTTTAATCTTAGTTGGGTCTGTTCGACACGCAGCGCCCATGCTGGAAAGGAACGGAAGTCCCGATTCCGCTAACGCTTTAATGAGCTGGACTTTCGGTCCGACGGGGTCGATGGCGTCCATGACGAAATCCCATTTTTCTTCCGCCAGCAGTTGACGAATATTGTTTTCGTCAACAAAAAGCCGCTTTGAACTGACGCGGCAGTCCGGGTTGATGTCTTTGACGCGCCGGGCGGCGACTTCGTGCTTAAACTGCCCCACCGTAGACATCAAAGCATACAGCTGTCGATTGATGTTAGTTTCGTTAATCAGATCGAAGTCAACCAGCGCCAGGCGCCCTACTCCGCTTCGCGCCAACGCCTCAACGGTATACGACCCCACTGCGCCCAAGCCAATTACCAGAACGCTCGAGTTCTGAAGACGACTCAAACATTCGTCGCCCATCAACAACTGTATTCGCGAAAGTCTGTCAGACATGGGAAATGTTATTGTTCTTTTAATCAAGAAAACGTTTGCGAGAAGCAGTCCATCCGTCACAGGCAGATTTCCCGCTTCCCGCTTGCTCTGATTGTGAATTCTCCCTGCAATTATCTGCCCCAGAAGTTCGGCAGACCGGCGCTGCGGGACGTTTTCGGCGCGCGCGGGACGTTGATAATCATCGGGGCAGGGTCAAGCGGGATGCCGTCGATAACTTTCAGACGCACAGATTCCGGTCCGTTGCCTTTGGTCGGGTCTTGAGTCGCGCCGTATTCTTTGTACATGCGCTGAATTTCCGGAATAGCTTCCGTCTGTCCGGTTTGCGGATTGACAATAGAAATGTCGTTGAAACTGCCAACGGTAACGATGCTGGCGTAATGATCGCGGAAGCAGTAGGCTTCGATTCCGCGGCGTCTGAGAGCCGCCGTCAGTTTCGCCGCCGCCTCGTCCGCCTCTGCCAGCGTCATTGTGTTTTTGGCGTTGACTTCGCCCGTCTTGCGAATCTTTTCGATTTCGTTCTGGTTGATCGTTCGGAATCCGCGGAAGGTGGCAATCTGAACCGAGTACTTGCCGGGGCAGTCGAGCAGAGAATACTTGACGTTTTTGTTAAATGCGACAACTTTTGGGTCAAGATAATTAGCCGACGCGCTTGCCATTTCCTGCTGAGTTACCAGCGGATTTTTTGTCAGGAATGCGCGCCCCATCGGTCCCATTCCGTTTGATAATCCGTGAGCGGCGAAATCTTCCGCCAAGGGGTTTTCCAAATCGAAATCGCCGTGATACTGCAGCGTTTTCGGCTTGAGCTGACGAACTCTTCTGAGCGTGTTTTGAGCGT
>JAZUMX010000469.1:0-1982 GCA_045603865.1 Thermoguttaceae bacterium | reverse complement strand
CCCGTTGATCCTTCCTGAATCAGGTCGAGGAAGCTCATGCCGCGGTTGCGGTACTTTTTGGCGACCGAGACGACCAGACGCAGGTTGCTGTTGGTAAGCTGCTTTTTGAGTTCTTCGTACTGAGCCAGCTGCGCGTTGACCTTTTCCAGACGGCTAGCAAGCGTCTTCGGTCCTTCCAGAGTCGTCATCATCAAAGAGTAGAGTTCTTTTCGCAGAGCTTTTCGCGTTTCTCCCGGCAGATAAGAGCTTTTCAGTTCCTGAGAGATTTCCGTCATTCGCTGTGACATGTTCGTCAGCTGTTTGAGCATGCTTTTAACGCGGCGGGAGCGCAGAGAGAGTTCTTCTGCCAGGAAGACCATTTTTTTGCTGCTGCGGCGATTTTGTTTGAGCAGTTCTTTTCGTTTTTCTTTGTCAACGTTGACGTCAATCAGAGCGCGGTAGTTTTTGCGCTGGCGAGCAAGCATTTTTTCCAGCGTTTTGAGGTTCGGTTCCAGACGCTGACGAATTTTGCCTTTTGTCAGACGTTCAGAAAGGGAAATGCGGATGTTGCGGTCAAAGGCGATTGTTCCGTTTTGAACTTTCTTGAGCATGTTGAACGCGTATCGCATAACGGTGTACGACCCTAACAAGGCGGCGCGAAAACCGCGGCGAGCCTTTTCGATTTTCTTTGCCAGTTCAACTTCTTCTTCGCGAGTCAGCAGAGGCAGTTTTGCCATCTGGTTCATGTAGACTTTAACCGGGTCGGAGTTCCATCGACCGGCGCCGGGTTCGCTCGTTTCCTCATCCAGGACAAACGCTTCTTCCGAAGCGGACTGGTCAGACCAAAGTTCTGATTCGTTGTCGGGGGAATCAAAACGGGATTGATTTTTTTCAGACGGGTTTTCCAGAACGGCGTTTCCGGAATTCGATAAAGACGAATTCAAACCTTGAGAATAAAAAGCTGTCATACCGACGCATCCTCCATGACGCTTCAGGGGTGAATTCCGAAAAACCTGCGCTTTTACTAAAGATTTTTGTTTGCCGTGACGAAAAGTCAAATGCAAGAGTTTGGCAAACGATAATCTTTAAAAAGGCGGATTGTTTTCCGGATCGTCGCCGCGGTCGGTCCCATCCGTGGGATCGCTTATGCCGTGACGCGTTCTTAAATTGTGAAGAATCTGGCTCCAGGGAATCTCCGCCTGTCCAGGGTCGGATTCCTGAATTTTTTCCAAAATCTCCGGTTTTTGCCGGTCAATTCGATAGTTTCTGAAATTAACCAGCAATTCGTTTAACGACTCGTTCGCGTTTGTAACCGGATTTCGGCTGCCGGCGTCCAGTCGTTGAACAACCCACGCTTTCATGCGAGGGTCTGCAAGGTTGTCCAAGAGGAACTCAACAGTGAATTCATTTCCCTGATCAGTCCACAGTTGGATGAGTTGATATGCCTGTCGAGCGGGCGCAAAGCGCAAGTCCTCTGCCATAACGCTTTGATGAACATTCGGCCAAAGTTGCGGATTGTTCAAAAGCAGCTCGAACAGTTCGCGTTCATAAGGCGTTTGAGTTCCCCATTCGGAAGGATACTCGCCATTGAGAACGGCTTCAATATTTTGTTCCTGCGTTGTCTGCTCGGACTCCTCTGGCTCGTCGTCGTAGTCGTCCCAGTTTCGGCGCGGGTTTGCTTTGAGCTTTTGACGAAAACTCTTCAAACGAGCGATTACGTCAGCCGGCTCCATTCGGAACCGCACCGCCAAATTAAGCAGGATTTGATGTTCTCTGAATTGCGGATCTGCGCCGCGCGCTTGAGGTTCTAATGGAATCTTTGCCATCAATTCCATAATCCTGTCCAGCGCCTGCTGCGCCCCGTGAATGTCGTTGTGCAAGTCTACGCCGCGCGTGTAAAAATCAACGGCGTGATCCAGCGCGCTTTTGCCTTTGGTCTGGATAAGCTCTTCCAGCTTGTCCTTTCCCCACGCCAGGAGGTATTCCGCCGGGTCTTTGGGAAT
>JAZUMX010000468.1:0-1875 GCA_045603865.1 Thermoguttaceae bacterium | reverse complement strand
GCTTCACCGTTACGGCTTCTGAAGGCAGAGGGGAATCTCCACACGGCTCGCCGTGCATGTTGCCCCGGATATACGCGTGTCCGGAATGAACGCCTGTCATCAGACAGCAGCGGGACGGCGCGCAGACGGTCGTCCCTGCGTACATTTGGGTAAACTTCATGCCCTGTTGAGCCAGCGAGTCGATTCGCGGGGTCGAGAACTTCGACTGCCCGTAGCAGCTCACGTCCCCGTACCCGAGGTCGTCCGCCATAATAAAGACGATATACGGCTGCCGCGTACGCGACGCCGAAGCAGGGGAACTGGATTCCTCAGCCGCCGCCGGACTCAGCAAGACGGCTATAAGGGACAAGGCGGCGAGGGTAATAGTAATATAGGGTAATTTCATGGCAGGATTGCAGTTCGAAGGGTGTGATCTGTATTGCGTTAGGGGAAAACGCCCCCTGGATGGTGCCCGTCCCCGGGGGCCAAATTGACGGCAAAGCCGTCAAGGGAAAACAGATTCTTGGATTTACAATAAAAACAATTAGTTCGACTTTATCGACTACGTAAAATGTGTATTCTAACTCTCATCAAGGCGCCCGAGACAGGCGCCATCCGGAGGAGTTTAATCGCTTCGTCGTTTTGTTATGCACGCTACTCGGCATAACAGTCAACCACCAACGCGGTTCACAACTATCAAAATTATACCAAATTCTCAAATCCAATGCAAGACTGCTCCCTCAAAATGATATTTTCCAAACAAATACAAACTCTACATTACTAACAGATTAATCTGAACAATTTGTTTCTCTTTAAAAATCCTTAAAAATTTTTTTAAAAATATTGCAAATCTGAAAATTTCAGTGTATAATATACCATAAGAAATATTTTAAACATTTTTGTTTACTAACCAATATACCCTATTATGAAAAGATTGCTTTCAATCGTTACGCTTTGTGTTTTGACGTTGGCGGCGTCAGCTGTTTTCCAGTCTGCTCAGGCGGACATGGTCAAAGTTCCTACGCTCAATATTCGCGCCATTTCTCAAGATTCCGATATTGATAATCAGTCCACTTACGTGATGGCGGTCAACTTCTGGAACCAGCGCGGCGGAGAGGTTATCAACGTCAACGGAGTTGATTTTACAACTGTCGCAAATACTAATACGTACACGGCTAACGGCGTTACATTGACCTACGGCAATAACACATCCGGTTCTATCATTTATCATGGCGGCAATGGTTCTAACGTTGGTTCCGGCAATATCGCCACGGTTATGACAGGCATGATTTTTAACGATGGTCAAGCTGCAAATGGAACTGTTGATATGACCTTTACCGGTTTGACGCCGGGTAAGGATTACACCTATACTGTATATGGTCGAGTTTGGGGCGGTAACGATAACAGACGACACTCCTATTCGTTCTTTTCCAGTGGAAACGATACGCCAGACCAGTTTGTCAAAACGTCCGACGCTCAGCACAATCTTGTTACAGGTTATGCGATGTCAGAAGACAACCCTGTCGCTTACTGGCCGTCGTTAAACAACGGAACTCCTTATCTGGTGGAATACACGTTTACCGCCCCGGAAAATGGAACGTTCAAAGTTCGTGATCTTGGTACAGAGAGCGGCAATTCATGGCACCTGTACGGCATTTCTCTTAAACAGGCGACTTTGGGTCAGACAGACGTTCCGGTTTCAACCGACATTGTTAAAAACGGCGGATTTGAAATTGACACGTTCGTTTCTACATCGGATAAACACGGCTACGTTTCCAAGAATTTCCCTCTTACCAACTGGACGTCCAACATTCCCGGCAGAGTCGGTCTTGCTCCTGACTGGTCAGATTACAACAGAACGTCTCAAACCTGCAAAGACTTTATCAATGCAAACCA
>JAZUMX010000467.1:0-3676 GCA_045603865.1 Thermoguttaceae bacterium | reverse complement strand
TACCGTGCGCTGTAACCAGCTTGACGAAAGAGGAAGTCCAGCTGACGCGTCTGTCCAAGCCGGAACAGATGACGATTCCCTATTCCTCGTTGGCGGGAATCGTTTTCTCTCGACCCGTTCCGGACGTAGCGGAAGAGGTTCTGGTGAATCGGGATATTCATAAAGCCAGCCCAACCGACTTGATAATTGACGCTGCTGGAAAAAGCTATTCTGGTTTTTTTCAGGGATTGGACGGATTCGTATTAAAATACCATTCTACTACGCATCATGACGATCAGACGCTTCCCGTCGTACAAATCAGAGCGCTGATTTTTAATAAGAAGGTATTTTTTATCAATCATCATCGTTGGGTCTTTACGACTCAAGACGGGGCGATTTTTTTTGCGAATTCGATGAAAACGAAAAACGGGGTTGTTACAGTCAAGTTCCCGTGGAGCGAAACGACGTACGAGTTTGACGAGTCGGAAATTGTAACAGCGCTTCCTCCGGTTAACATCGGATGGCTGGACGAGCTAGGTCCGGCGGATTGGGCGCAGATTCCGTTCTGGTCTGCTCCGTCGAAATCGCATCGCGAAAATGCAGACGTCAACGGCGGACGGCTTCGCGCCAATACCGGACAATATTATCTGCACGGGTTCGGCGTTGCTGCGTCGTCCCGACTGACGTTTAGAATAAACGATATCCTCAGTTCAAACGAGAACTCTCATCTGACCGGGTATGTCGCTCGACCGTATGGTGTCAAAACCGGGTCTGTGCGGTTTCGCGTTTTTACCGACGGCGCGTTAGCAGGAACGTGGACGCTGTCCGCATCGGACCCTCCGGTAAAAATTGACGTTCCCCTGAACGGAAAAAAACGCCTTGACCTGGTTGTCGATTTCGCCGACGATTCCCCGGTTGACGACCGCGCCATTTGGGGTGAGATGAAGATTGAGGCAAGAGGGAATTAGGCGAGCCGGGGTGCGTAAGCCCCCGGAAAACGTAACGAAGTTACGTTTAAGCAATTAGTTAGACATTGAATTATCATGCCAGGAATATACGGAATTGTAGACGCATCTGTAACGCCGCCGAGATTGGAGTCGTGGTCTTCCATGTTCCAGTACGGACGGTTTTTATCGGAATATGTTTGTAACGACGAAGTCTTTTCGCGCGGCGTTTTGGGGCGCATTGACTTGAACGTCTATCCGTCTGAACCGCAGCCGGTAACGTCGTCTGACGGGACGGTCAAAGTCGTGCTGCACGGAGAGCTTTCCGCCCCGGCGAGACTGGTCGTCAATGCAAACGCCTGCCCGGCTCGGATTGTTGCAGAAGAGTTCACCCGGCATCGAGCGGCGGGAACGATTGACGAGTTCTTCGCTCAGGTTCACGGTCGATTCAACATCGCGCTATGGGATGAGTCCGAAAAAAAGCTGCACATTTTTACCGACTTCTACGGGTCGTCCCCGCTGTACTATACCCTTTGCGGAGGGCAGTTTTTGTTCTCGTCCGATTTGCTGGCGTTGACGCAAAATCCTGCCGTCAGCCGCGAGTTCGACAAACAGGGCGTCGCCCAGTTCTTTACCTACGGTCAGTACGTTGGCGACAGGACGTCGTTTGAATCCATTCGCGTTCCGGCGCCGCGGTCGCATTTGATTTTTGACGTAACATCGGGAACGCTGACCAAACGTCAGTACGCCTCCGATTTCACCCACTCTGCGGTTTTATCGACGCAGTCCGAATCGGATCAGGCGGATGCTATTGCAGATGCATTTTACGAATCCGTTCAGCGCGACTCGCTCAACACGCCGAATCTTGGCGTGAGTCTGTCCGGCGGCTTGGACGCGCGCAGCATTTTAGCGTGCATTCAAACGGATTCCCCGCAGGAAATCGTTTCCATCGCAATGGGAATTCCCGGCTGCGGCGATCACAAATTGGCGGCTCAGCTGGCAAAGCGGTTTGGAACGACGCATTTCAATTACGCTCTGAATACTGATTTTCTCCGGGACTATCCCAAGCATTTTGAACAGATGGTTCGTCTGACGGACGGGCAGTATCTCTCGACGGCTATCGTCATTCCGACGCTGGACTATTATCGGTCAAAGAACGTCAAAGTCCTTTTGCGCGGGCACGCCGGCGAGCTGTTCCATCTGACCAAGGCGTACGCCTTTTCGCTCAAGGAATCGGAACTGTTACAACTCAAATCCCGTCAGGCGGTTTTTAACTGGGCGGCAGGGCATCTCAAGTCGTACATGCTCGACGGCGTCGATAAACCGCTGCTCAAGGGCGTGTCACAAAGTCAGTTCTACGAGATGGGCGCGGCGGGTCTGGACGACATGTTCTCTGCGTGCGCCGACGGACCGGAACCGGCGGCGATTCTCTGGCAGCTGTTCCTCGACATGCGCGTTCATCGGGAGATTGCGCTGTCGATGAAAAAATTCGGCTCGAGAATTGAAGTCCGTCTGCCGTTTCTGGACAAGACGATGCACGAACGCCTGTTCTCCGCTCCGCGATCCATGTGCATGGGCGAAACGATTGAAAAGCGGATTCTGGAGAAGTTCCGCCCGGACTTCCTCAAGGTCAAAAACGTCAACACGGGTACGTATATTGGGGCGTCGCCGATGCGGCAGGAAGTCGCCCATTTCATTCAGCGCGTTCTCGCCAAACTCGGCGCGCCGGGATACCAGCCGTACGAACGCATGGGGCTTTGGCTGCGTCGGGAACTGAAAGACTACGTCGGTCAGCTCGTTTTGAGCGAACGAAACCTCGATTCCGGCTTGTTCAACCCCGACACGCTCCGCTGGATTATTGACGATCACAACAACGGCGCCAACCATACGTATTTGATTGTTGCGTTGATGGTGTTTGCGCAATTGCAGAAAGAGTTGTCGGGGATTTGATGATTGGCTAATCGTAATTCCGTTCTTTTTTCCGGGGGCTTACGCACCCCGGCTCGCCTTACTCCATCTTCGAGACGATGGACTGGCAGAAGTCGTCCAGGGACAGCGTGTTTTTACGAGCGTACATCCAGCGCTGGACGTAGTTGCCGATAGAGAAATTGTATTCCGCCGTCTGGTTGACGAAGGCGTCAGCAAAATAGAATTCCGTCTGGAGCTCTGTAATAATATCTTTGAACGACGCTGTTTCGGAAACGGCGTCGCATTCTACGACGGCTGACGCCTGCTCTAACGCCGAGCGGGTTTGGTTCATCAGGCTGAATTCCTGATCAATCGACCCTGCCAGGGGCTGAACAGTCTGGTCGTTTTCCAACCCGGGAACGTTTCGGGTAATCTGATACGATTGCATATGAAATGGCGTTATGGGCCAAAGCTCGTCCGACGCGTACGCGCCAGCCTCGGAAAGAAGCTGATTCATTCCGAACTGCTCTTTCAGAATCGCCTTTTGCGTTTCGTACGACAGCGCGGCAAGCGTCTGTTTCCAAACGTTCATCGCTAAAAGAAAAAGACTCGCTTGAGCCGAGTCCCCTTGCTTCGTCAGACGGGAGAAGACGAATTGCTGGACTTCGTCCGCCCCTCGGCTGGCTGCGGTGATTGCCGCCAGTTTCATGCAGAACCTGTCTCTCACTTCACCGGGTGTGCTGCTGGCAACGCTGCTGTGTACCGGCCTTGCACCCATTGCGGGTCAGTTCGGCGGATTGTGGGGAATGGCAGCAGGTTTCCTGCACATGTCCATCGTCCAGAAT
>JAZUMX010000466.1:0-1536 GCA_045603865.1 Thermoguttaceae bacterium | reverse complement strand
AGTGCAAAATCCGATGGTACAGAACGAGATCAATGAAATAGTATTCATCATCAATGACGATTCGTTTCTGCCGAGCTTCAAAGCAAAATCCTTTGCCCATTTCCAGCAAGAATTCCTGCAGGTGATCCATCAGCGCTTGCTCTACATCCGATTCGTCAACTGCCATCTTTGCGTCCAAACCAAGGAACTCAAACGCGAACGGGTCTTTGATGGACAGCATGGTTTCCGGACTGCCCGTTACCGTTTTCTGCAACAGAAGTTCCGGGGTTTTGCTGATCCCTGCCCGGAAGTAGAGCGTCGTCGCGATTTGCCGCCGGAGTTCCTTCACAGACCAGCCGCACCTCATGCATTCAAATTCGTAGAAGAAACGCTCAAATGGATCTTCTATGGGCAGGATTTCGACGATATGCGAAAATGAAAGCCTGGAAACGAGCGTTTCAGGTTTGGTAGTGAATTTGTCCGACAGTGTCGGACTTTTGGGCGTTGGGATAAATAAGTCCGATGCCATCGGACTTTTTGGCAATAAACGATTTGTTGCCGGGCTATCACCACTCAGAAAAAGCATTCCAATCTGCGGATAGACCAGATAAAATCGCCTGCTGTTTTTGAACAGCGTATTGTTCAGCCCTTTTTCGTTGACTCTCTCTTCCAGCTTTTTCAGGAGTTTTTCACCATATTGTGCTCTTTCTTTACCATGCTGTTCAAATTCTACAATGTAGTATCCGATGAGCCAGTTGCGGAGCGTCATTGTCCGATTGACAACTCCGACAGCGCTGGTTTGCGCTGAATGATGAATCGTTATGATTTGTTCTGCCAGCTGTTCAAAAGTGATTTCGTTCTTCATAATCCCATCTCCTTCATATTCTTCGAGATAGCGTCCATCAGGTCGTTGGATTCCGCCTGAAGGGACAGGAGTTCCATGTGGATTTCCGCCATGCGTTCGGCAAAGTCCACGCCATCGTCTTCTACGGGAGCGACGCCGACGTATGCCCCGGGCGTGAGCGACCAGCCTTCTTCTTCGATTTCCTCAAGGCTCGCCAGCTTGCACAAGCCGAGCACGTCGGTATAAGCGCCGTCCCCGAATTTCTCATAAAGCCAATGCGCTTCTTTGGCTGCGGCGAGCATGTTTTCGATATATGCGATTCTGTCGTCGTAGAGTTGCTGAACGCTCTTTTTGTCGCGCTTTTCGGCGGCGTCCACGTCGGCTTTTGCCGTCTTGCGGAGCGCTGAGAGGTTTTCTTTCAGCGCGGAAACGACGTCGGCAAAGGAATCCAGACAAACCGCGTCTTTGAGTTCGTCGTTCCCGTCGGCTTCGGCTTCTGCACAGAGATAGTCGCGATACTCCTGCAGCAGCGCAGCGTACTTTTCCGTCTCGCCGCGATAAAGCCAGACGATAGCGTTGAGGTTCTTGAGCTGCCATTCGCTCCATTCATTGAGCCTGCGGTCCACAACGGTATAGTAATTCCGGGCGTCGATAAACAGAACCTTGCCGCGGATGGCTTCGCTCTTGGCCTTATCGAAAAACCACAGAGAACA
>JAZUMX010000465.1:0-8048 GCA_045603865.1 Thermoguttaceae bacterium | reverse complement strand
AAAACAGATAATAAAAAAATCTTCGGAGAGGACGACGTTCTCGTTCACCTCTCCGAAGAAAGAATCAAAAATAATCCGCTGTTTACCGGGGCCTTACGCGCCCCGGCTCGCCTAAGCTTTTATTTACTTGAGCGTTTTCGCCAGTAGAGCAAACCGGCAGCGCCGAGAATCAGCAGCGCCCAGGTTGACGGTTCAGGAATCGCGTTGGCGTCAACATACGCCCTAACGATATTTCCGCTGACGGTAAGATTCCAGTAATAGTCGCTTCCCGGCGTGAGAAGTCCGTTCCAGAAAGCGTCGGTCGCATAATCGCCGGTAAAATCGCCATTGCTCTGGACGAGAATATCGTAAACGCCTGAACCTCCCCCGTAGGTCAATTCCAAAACGGAATCCGGACTAACAGTAAACGAACTGGCGATGAGCTTGTCCATGCCGCTGGCGTCTTGTTCCATCAACAGCGTTGCAGCTGTATCGAGAATAAAAGCGCCGTCAATAGTCAGCGTTCCAACCGAATTGCCGGGGGACATCGTCGCGCCGGACTTGACTTGCATTGTTCCCTTGTAGTACTCTTTCATATCCAGACGACCGGACGAAACCAGGAAATGACCGGCGTCAACCTGTCCTGCGGCAGAAGAATAAATCTGCAGCGTTCCGTCGCCGGTCTTTTCGATTGAATTTGCTTTAATCGACCCGATGAACTTGGTCGTTTCGCTGTTGACAAACGTCAGGTCTTTGCCAGTCGCGTCCAAGGTCGCAGACTTAAGAATATTTTCGTTCGCGTCAACGGTTCCGCCGGAAAGGTTGTACAGCGTTCCGCCATTGGTCAAAGCCAGCGTTCCCGCTTCAATCGTCGTCGAACCGGTGTATTCAGGCGCTTTGGTTAACGTCAGCTTTCCAGTTTCTGTTCCGGTTAAAACCAGAGCAACGTTGCCGGCAATGGAACTATGGAAAGTCAATTGCTCGGATATGTTGTCAATCGTTAACGTTGACAGCGTTTCAGTATTATTAAAGATTGAACCTTTATTGCCATCGTTAGACAGACCCGCGAACGACTGGTCATATCCGTTCATATCCAACGTTCCGTAGACGTACGCCCGATTGGCGGTTCCCAAGGCGTTATCAGCGCCCAGTCTGACTCGACCTTGCTCCAAAGTAGTAGAATTATAGTTAAGTTGAACGTCTCCCGTAAATGTACCCGGCTGCGTCAGTTCAATCCAACCAGTACCGTTTTGGAACGTAACTTTTCCAGAACCGGTCAGAGCGCCTGAATATACGGTATCGGCAGAGTTACTCAAAGTCAGACCGTTTGCCCCATAGTTGAGAGTTCCCGCGCCGGAAAGGTTGTACAGCGTTCCGCCCTTGGACAGAACCAGCGTTCCCGATTCAAGCGTTGTCGAGCCGGTGTATCCAGGAGCTTTGCTTAACGTCTGAGTTCCAGTTCCTTTTACAACCAAAGCAATGTTGCCAGTAATGGAACTCTGGAACGTCAAATTCTTACCTGTTGTGTCAAGCGTTAAAGTTGACAACGTGTCAGTATTATTATAGATTGAACCTTTATCGCCATCGTTAGTCAGTCCCTTGAAGATCTGGCTATATCCGTTCATATCAAGATTTCCGTAGATGTAAGCAGTACCAGCGTTGGCGCCAAAGGGCTGATCAGCCGCCAAACGAATCCTTCCCATTTTGCTTGAGCTGTTCCAGTTGGTCTGAACGTCGCCTGTAAAGGCGCCGTCCGTGCATTTTGTTCCCATGATAATCCAGCCAGAATCGGACAATACTTCAAATCTGCCGGAACCTTTAATATTGCCGGTAAAGGTCATGCTCTTGCTCCAGCCCACTTGTAAATAGGAATCCTGAGAAACGTTCAGGTTGTTTGCGAAGGTCAAATGGTTGTCATTATTCATGAAAATGCCTCGAGAGCTGGAAACGCTCTTGAGGATAATGTCGCCTTTACCAATATAAGTAGAGGCGTCGACGGCAGCAGTGTTCGTATCGCCAATGCGGACGTTGCCGATAATCGTCAGCGATCCGGTATAATTGCCAGATCCAGTTCCTTTAAAGTACGTTATACCGCTGTCGTTAACGACTGTTAAATTGCCGGAACCGCTAAGTCCTCCGGTGAGATTTAGCGACCCCTCCCATCCGCATTTCAGCTCGCTGGCTGAAAGAACTGTAATGGGAGAAGAAACCGTTGCGGTTTTCCCGTCGTGGTCGCCGTCGTTAAAGAGCTGACCGCCGTCGAGCTTGACGCCGATTGTAGGACCGAACGTTCCTCCTACTCTCATTACAGCGCCGCTTTTAACCGTAACCGTTCCATTGCCCGTCGACCAGGTTCCGCCTGGATAAAAGGTCCCGGATTCCACGATAAGATTGCCGTCAACCTGAACGGCGCCGCCGTCGGCTTTAATGAGAACTCCAGAATTGATTTTCAATTCGTTACCGGCAGTTCCCAAAATCAGCGTACCGCCTTTGGCATACATATTAGCATTGGTAATATTGCCATTGAGCGTTTGTTTACCAGCGCCGACGTAATCAAAGGTTTTTCCGCTGAGGTCAATTGTTCCGTTATACGTAAAGGATTGACCTGACGTTACGCCATTACCGACAGAAATGCCTTGTCCGGAGGTCTGAGTATCAATCATCTGAGCGCCGGCTTCGCCTGTTAAACCGCCGACTTTCATTTGTTGTCCGTCCCACAGGTTTACAATCCCGGTTGACCCAATTTTAAGCTCAGCTTGATTATTAGACCAATTTTGCATGGTATAACCGCCATTCATGAAATAGCCGTCTTTAACGTAAATCGTGGAATTCTTGTCCATACTAATTGTAACAGTAGAATTCTTTCCATTTAATACGCCAACGTGACCGCCGCCGTCAATAAGCAGCGTTCCGCCGGTTCCGTTAATTGTAACGCCGGCGTTATCTGCTCCTGAGCAAATCGCATTATTTTGGTTATGAACGACATCCGTTGTTCTATCGTTATAAAATTCCAAAGTTCCGCCGTTGACGTTAAATGTCAGCGGAGAAGTATTTTGGGGAGTTGTATTGTAATACGTCAGCGTCGAGCCAGTTTCAACGTCAATGACTGAAGACGCCAGTTTCCCGCTGCCGCTGAGTTTAAGCGTTCCCGCCGAAACGGTCGTTTTGCCGGTATACGTGTTGGCGCCAGTCAGTTCCAGAGTTCCTGCGCCGGCTTTTGTAACGCCGCCAGCCCCGGAAAGAACGCCGCTCCACGTAATCGATTTTCCTTCATCCGGAGAGAACGTAACAGCGTCAGAGGAAATCGTCGCGTTCAGACCGGATGCCCAGTTTGCGTCCTTGGTTCCGAACGTTCCGCCGGAAAGAGTAATCGAGTATGATCCGTCAGAAGACGCAATTCCGCCTTCTCCAACGTTGATCGTTCCAGACGACATGTTGAGATTGCCGCTGTTGGTAAGCGTAATCTTCTTGGCGTTGAGAACGCCGTTGCCGCCTTCCTCGCCGTTTTTGGCAACTTTAAGCGTTCCGCCATATTGAATTGCAAACGTATCCGCAGCGTTGACCGTACCTGAATTCAGGTTAAAAACGTTGGCAACTTGCCCTGGTGTAAACGTTTGATATAATCCAATGGTAAACGAATTGCCTGCCTGGTTGAAATTCGCAGTTCCGCCAGTCATGTTAAAGGTGTTAAAGCCTTGCGATTTAGAGCACCACAAACCAACGTCGCTTGTAGTTGTCAGCGTTCCGTTGGACAGATTGTACGTTCCATCGCCATTGCCCCATCCAAAAGCAAGCGTATTGTTAAACGTAGCGCTTCCGCCAGTCTGGTTGATAACGCCGTTAGCTCCGACGCCAATATAGGAAATGCTGTCAACGGTTGCTGTACCGCCCTGGATATTCAACGCCGCTGTCGCTCCGTTAATTCGGAATTGACCGCCTCCAGCAATATTTAACGTACCGCCGTCATAAAGGTTAATCACATTTTCATTGAGAAAATTTTTGCCGGACGTATAGCTAAGCGTTCCAGAAATATTGATGCCTGTGGTACTAAGAGACCCGCCATTGACGGTCAATGTACCGCCAGCATTAATGATTGTAGTATTCTGAACAGTAAGCGTTCCTTTGTCCAGAACAGAAATGAATTTGTTTGGCGCGACTGTCAGCGTGTTGCCGCTGCTGCGGGTAACCGATACTGTACCATTATCGCCGCCGATAGTCAGGCTTTTGACCCCGTCGCCAAGATGGCTGTAGTCAAAAGAAACGGTTGAACCGTCTGCTTGGACGAACGCGGAAATCACGTCGGAAGCGGAAGACAGCGGGACGGGCGCGTCTGAACCATCGCTTAACTGCCATTTGGATTGTGTAAAGTAATTGCCGGATCCGCCCTTCCAGTAATAATTGTAATTCTCCGCCTGAACGGAAATCGTAACGGAAAGCAGGGCTGCAAAAACAGCAGCGAAAATGGTCGTTCGTTTTGCCATTTTGGGGTATCTCCAAAGTATATTTATGATTATGGTATAAATTACTAAATATAATTCTACGTAATATAAATTATAACCTGTTTTTGGGAATTCTTAGACGAAATATCGAAAAATTTTTAAAATTTAAGAAAAAATATGAATTTTGTGTAAAGATAGAACGCTTGGGAAGATTCAGCAAGAAGGAACGGTTTGACGATATGAAGTGCGACGGCTTGACGTCGCTTTTATAAGATTAAAGTTAAGAAGTTTAAAAAAGAAATTCGTGCCAACAACGTACGAACTATTATCGTTTATTGTTCAATACGTTATTGGCGCCGAATTAGCCTTAATCGAATTTAGCGGCGTTTCCGGTTATGAAAGCGACGGCAAGCCGTCGCACTCCATACGACAACGCCAAGAACCAACAGCGCCCAGGTCGACGGTTCTGGAACGGAGTTGGAGTCTACAGACGCGTAAACGGAGTTGCCAACAATCGTGATGTTCCAGTAATAATCGTCTCCCGGCGTCAGGAACGATGCCCAGTAATCAACGTCGGCGTATTTACCTTCCAGTCCATTCGGATCGCTAAAGATTTCTAAGGTCGCGCCGGGCTGAAGGGACGTAAAGACGTATTCGACAATCGCATCGTCAGCAATATTGAACGTATTGGCGACGAGAGTATCCATGCCGGATGCGTCCTGTTCCATCAGCAGCGTCGCGCCGCTGCCAAGAGTGAAGACGTCCGTTACCAACGTTCCAACGGAATTGCCGGGCGAGAAGACCGCCGGACCGGAAACTTCAATCGTGCCATAGTAAAGACCTTTGACGTCTGTACGACCCGCTTGAACGAGGATGTTTCCGTAATCGAGAGTTTCGTCAGCGCCTTCGTTATTGATTCGCAGCGTACCATTTCCGGTCTTGACGACGGTTCCCTTTCCGGAAATCGCGCCGGTTTGCTTGACGGCGCCGTCGTCAACGATGAACTCCAGAGTTGCGCCGTCAGCGACCGTTGCAGGACCTGTTCCAATCGTACCAGCTCCAGAAACGATGAGCTTGCCAGCGTCTACTATCGTACCGCTATCATACGTATTGGCGCCAGTAAGCGTCAAAACGCCTTCTCCCAGTTTCTTAAGAGCGCAACTTCCGCTTCCGACGTAGATAACGCCGGTCATGTCAAGCTGAGAATTTGCCGCTGTGTTGATATCCAACGTTCCAGTCGTACGCAGATTGATTTGCGATGAAATCGTCGAAACAGTTGGATTTTCTGGCGTTGCGCCGTCAAGAGCGCAGGAATTAAATTTAACTCCTGTATTCAAAATGTCACACGTACCTCCGCTGGAAGACGACGCGGTTCCGCCGTACATGTGCTGCTCCGTATTATTAAGAGTTTCGTTGCCATTTGAATTGTCCATAGTTCCGTAAATTTTCAGAACTGTGGTATTGTCGCCGTAACCAAGCGAATCGTGTGCATCGCACAATAACGTCGCCCCATCGGCAATTGTAACAGCGCCAGTAAATCTTTTATCGCCGCCATAACCATTCGACAATGCTAACGTTCCAGAGGAAACGATTACACCGCCTTCGCACGCAATAGAACCGGTGAGCGTCAACGTTTTATCGCCGGTTTTGATAACATCTCCAGTTCCGGTAACGCTTGGGCTGAAGGTTTTGTCAGTATTGCATGCAAATTCCAAAGTCGCGTTATTGACAACAGCGCCGGTTCCTAACGAACCCTCGCCGGACAGAATAACTTTTCCTCCTTTAATAGTAGTACCGTAGCCATAAGTACTGTTTGCAGTGAGTTCCAGATCGCCTTCGCCATCTTTGATCAAAGCAGTTCCGCCGGAACCGTTACTAATGTTTGCGGAAATAGTCAGCTTCGAGCCGCTGGCGACGTCAAACAAGCCTGCCGTATCTTCCCCGACATAGGTCGTTCCGTCAAGGTTTCGCAGCACAAAACGAGATGCAGTAATCTTGTTTGCAGTTCCAGCTGTTACATGAATGGCGTTGTCAAAAAAGAAGTTGCCGACGTCGTTATTGCCGTTTCCTTCAGCGTAAATATAGCCGTTATTCATGTAGATAGGGTTATTGACAGTAATATGAGCGTCGGTTGAATCGTTTTTGAACGTTCCGCCATTGTCCAGGTAAATCGCGCCAATTGCGCCCGTTTTATAGCCTAAGATATCGCCGTTGCCAGCCAGAACCGCGCTTGCGCCTTCGACGTAAACTTTGGCGCCAGGCGCTAAAGCTGCCGTACCGCCGGCATAATTCAGTTTTAACGTCCCGTTTTTAACCGTGGTGTCGCCGGCATACGTATTTTTATTAGAAAGAATCAACGTGCCCGCGCCGTCTTTAATCAATCCGCCATCGCCGGAAAGAACGCCGGAAAGCGTAATGCTGTAGCCATCTTCCGGCTTGAACGTAACGCGATCGGTTCCCGTTCCGGTGAGTTCCATTTTAAGGTTGGACGACCAGTCGCCTTTGTTCGCCGTCAGGGAAGACGCCCCGGCGGTGATGGTTCCCTTTTGCAGTTGAACCAAGTAACGACCATCTTCGGTTCTTGTAGCCATGATGCCGCCGGTTCCGACATTGAGAGTTCCGCCTGTCATGACGTACGTTCCGAGCTGTCTGGCGTCGCGAGCGTTGAGGTTCAGACGTCCTGTGTTGATCGTTCCCCCCGACTGGTTGAGCGTTCCGTCGCCGTCAACGGCAAGCCAGAAGCCTGTCTGTCCGTCGGACCCGTAATTGGGAACGTTGAGCGTTCCACCGGAGATGTTGTACGTAACGTTTGAGTAATTGTAATGTCCCAGCGCCAAGTTGCCGTTAACCGTAAACGTTCCCCCTGTTTGTTCAATGGTAAAGGTGCAAGAGTTGTTCGCCTGAACAAAGTAGGCTTGGTCGCTCACGGTAACTTTGGCGTTGTCTTGAATTTTGAGCGTTCCGCCATGGTAAGCATACAGATAGGTGAGTGAAACGTCGCTGTTTCCCTTAAACGTTACAGTTCCGGCAGCGCCTTGACTTCCGTCTCCACGCTGGCCAATTTTTAATGTTCCAATCGTGGTTGTTCCACCGCTGAATTCAATCAAAGATCCCGTGCCGCGGGTTGATATAGTCCCAAACTGCGCCGTTCCGCCGGTTTGATACAGCTTGCCAGTTCCGTCCCAGCCAACGGTCATTGTGTTGGAAACGTTTAACGTTCCGGAATTGACATTGACTACGCCAGTGTGTTTTCCCCAATGTCCAAGACGATGGTCGTCGCCGCTAAACGCAGCCGTTCCGCCGTCTACGGTGAATGTGTATGTTTCACTTCCGTTATTTTGTCGGAGAACCAATTGCGTTCCTTGTACGCTGCCGCCGGTTTGAACGTTTACCGTTCCGCCCGCCATGTCAAAATACCCGCAATTAACGGGTCCTTGAATATTCCAGGTTCCGGTATTGGTTTTATTGATTCGATAAACGCTTTCCGCATTTGGACCGCCAATAGATCCCGTCGTCGTGAACGTGTACGAACCTGTAACGTCAACAGACATTTCCGCTGTCTGAGTAACGTTTCCAACAAAGCTGTTGTTTCCGCCCGCCGACTGCAAGGTTCCGCCGTTGGCGTAGATG
>JAZUMX010000464.1:0-1981 GCA_045603865.1 Thermoguttaceae bacterium | reverse complement strand
ACATAAAAAGACACTACAATACAACCCCAATTCCTACCTAAGCAACCAACCAATGAAAAAAGCGTTGATAACTGGCGTAACCGGACAGGACGGCTCCTATTTAAGTGAATTTCTGCTGGAACAAGGCTATGAAGTCCACGGGATGGTTCGCCGGTGCAGCAGCCAGAATTTCAGCCGAATTGAGCATATCAAAGACAAAATCGCCTTGCATCAGGCGGATTTGCTCGATCAGTCGTCGCTGGAAGCGTTGGTTCGAGACGTTCAGCCGGACGAGGTCTACAATCTTGCCGCGATGAGTTTCGTACCCGCCAGCTGGACGCAGCCGATCATGACCAGCGATTTCACCGGGCTGGGCGTTACGCGCATGCTGGAAGCGATTCGCCTTGTCAAACCGGATGCAAAGTTCTATCAGGCAAGCTCTTCCGAGATGTTCGGCAAGGTCGAGTCGGAGCCGCAAAACGAGCAGACGCCGTTTCACCCGCGCAGCCCCTACGGCGTCTCGAAAGTCTACGGACATTTCATTACCGTCAATTATCGGGAAAGCTACAACATCTACGGCTGCAGCGGCATCCTGTTCAATCACGAGTCCCCGCGCCGGGGAATTGAATTCGTTACCCGAAAGATTACAGACGCCGTCGCCAAAATCAAATGCGGGTTGCAGGACAAGCTTTTTTTAGGGAATCTGGACGCCTGCCGGGACTGGGGCTACGCCGGAGACTACGTCAAGGCGATGTGGCTTATGCTTCAGCAGGATCAACCTGACGATTTCGTTATCGCGACCGGGAAAAAGCATTCCGTCCGGGAATTTGTCTCTCTGGCGTTTGACCGCGTTGGTCTGAACTACGAAAAGTACGTCGAAATCGACCCCAAATTCTACCGCCCGGCGGAAGTCTGCACACTGTGCGGAGACGCCAGCAAAGCCAAACGAGTTCTCAACTGGGAACCGAACGTCGATTTCAATCAGCTGGTCAACATGATGGTTGACTCGGACCTAAAATCTGTGCAACAGTCTTGAGACTCCTCCGGGAAGTTGGCGCTTAGGGTTTGCGCAGGTCAGTCCGTTCACGGATTTTGGCGAGCCGGGGTGCGTAAGCCCCCGGGAAAATACGGATTTTCACCGATTAGTTAATTGAATCTCATAATTCTATTTTATTATCCTTGGCATTTAAAAGCCTATGATGTTAATATTAACGCAAAGAATTAAGAAAATCAATCGGCGCTAATCCGTCTAATCAGTGTTTTCCGTGTGGGACTGATAGACCCTAAATGGTTCATATTCTCGCGCACGTCAGTCTTGATTTAATTCTCAAAAAGCGCTATTATAGCGTCCATGAGACCATCCAGACCAATTATTACCGATTTCGAAGAAGTCGTTCTCCCGGAAGACGACAGCCAGCAGACGTCTCAGGACGCCGGCTCGGACGATTTGTCGTCCATGTTCCAGAAGCTTATGAACAAACCGTCGGGAGACGCTGCCAACGAGGGCGCCGACGCGTCTTCACAGAATTCTTCAATACAGTCTGACGTCCAAACCGGCGAGCCGAATTCTCAACAAAGTCCGGCGGATTCGTCCGAGCCGATGGAAACGCATTCCGAGTCCGTCGCCGCTGCGGCTCTTCAGGACGACGGAGAATGTCCGGTTTCGGCGGAATCCATTTTTGAAGCGATTCTGTTTGTCGGCAATGCCGAGAACGACGGGTTCATTTCTACGGAAAACGTCTGCAATCTCATGCCCGGCGTTACAGAAGAAGACGTATCCGCGGTTGCCGGGCTGCTGGCCGAGCTTCATTCCCTCGTAGGCATGGGAGCTGCCCGAGGCCATGAAGCGCTTGCAGTCGGCGTTTACGGTGAGCCAGGGCTGGCGCACGAGGGCGGAGTCGCCGCTGAACATGTAGCGGTAGTAGGGCCCGGTCCCTGTCGCGAGGTAGTCAAGGCCCCCATCATACTGCTTGTAGGTGTCGAACCCGGTCAGGTCGGCGCC
>JAZUMX010000463.1:0-3536 GCA_045603865.1 Thermoguttaceae bacterium | reverse complement strand
CCTGTTGACGTCAGTCTGTATGTAAATGATAAATTAATATCGTCTTTCCAGACCGGCAAAGGATTTCTTGACAACTTCATTCAAATGGAAGGGTATTCAGGCGGATCAACCTATTATCGCAGCCTTGTCGACGACCTCGTTGTGAAGTCGTCTGCGGAACTCCGGTATGACGTTTCCAGAATCAAGGACATGAACAGAGCCTGGTCGCCGAACGGCATCGACAAGCTGGACGTGTTCTTTACATCTCCACGGGGCGAAGAAACGACTGCAACTCATACCGGCGCGCTGGAAATGGGCGTTGATACGCAATTTGACGTTGCGGAAGGTTACACACTCGACCACGCTGGCGCAACGACCGGTTCCGGCAACATCAATAAAGTCGGAAAGGGTACGCTTCGCCTGTCGGGGAACGCTTCCGAATACGCCGGAGCTATTCAGATCAACGAAGGTTCTGTTGATTTTGGATTCAATGACAGCGTTACTCTGACCAATGACATTTCTGGAGATGGGAATGTGATTATGTCTGGAAAAGGCAAAACGACCTTGACTAACGCTACGTATGAAGGCTCCACAACCGTTGAAAGCGGCGTTCTTTCCGCAGGAATCTTGTCAACCGACAGCGTTATAATTAACGGCGGCAAATTGGAAGTTGGATTCTTGGGCGCTGAGCCTCCTGTTACGATCAACGGCGGTCAACTTGTTGTTGGAAATACGTCTGCTACAACTACGCTGACAATCGCAGAACTGACGCTCACAAACGGCGGTATAATCAGTTTTGACATGAACGACAGTAACGTCCAATACGACAGCGACTGGTTAGTTACTACTACTGTCAACATGGAAAACGGTTTTATCAATTTGACGTTTAACAATGGCGACGAATTAGCATGGTGGAGTAACGCCGGCGAGTACGGTTACGAGCTAATCGATATTACCAGCTGGCTTGGCGGCGTCAACAATATGCAGGTTACAGTAGACGGCGTTGTAAGCCCCAGCTGGACTTTGGACTGGGATAACGGAGGCGTCTATCTGATGGCAACCGAAGTTTCGCCGACGGCTTCCAAATACTATCTTGCCCATTTACCGTCTGACCAAGGCGCTGAAAACTGGACAATCGACGGCGATGCCAAACTTGGCGCCAAGCTTGTTGCAGGCGACACTCTCAACGTAACGTACGGAAAACCTGTTATATTGAACGCAGACGGCGAAGTTGAAGTCGGCGATGCCTACAATTTGACGCTCACCAACGTCTCCGGTTCAAAAGCGTTGAACAAAACGGGGTATGGAACGCTGACTCTCGCAGGAGCTAATTCCTATACCGGAGCTACTACAATTTCAGCTGGTACGTTGGCTTTGACGGCGGAAAACACGATTGCCAGCTCTGCTTCCGTTACAAACAACGGCGCGATTACAATGGGCGCCGCTCAAACGTTAAACAATCTGTCAGGAGCTGGAACAATTGCCAACGGCGGATACGCCTTGACGCTCAATAACAACGCGGCGACTGAATTCGCCCGCGTCATTCCCGGCGCGGGCGCTTTGGTCAAGACCGGCGACGCGACGCTGACTCTGTCTTCCGCTAATACCTATACCGGAGGAACGACGATTAACGCAGGTACGCTCAAAGTTGCCGGCGCTGGAACGCTCGGAAACGCTCCTGTTACCAACAACGCGATTTTGGAATTCGCCGTTGCTGATGGCGAAACGATGGCAATTGGATACGATATTGCCAATAACGGCTCCGCCAAGACGGTCAAAACCGGGGCGGGAAATCTTTCTCTGACCTCAACCTCCACCGGCAACTTCGAAATCCAGGAAGGAACAGTATCGCTTGTCAACAGTCTGAACAATACAACCAAACGATTCGGTCAGGTTACCATTGGTCAGGGAGCTACGCTGCTTGGCGCCTCGAAAGACTCTATTGGACACAGCGACACACCGACGATGATCATTAACGTCTACGGTACGTTTGACTCTTCCGTTTCAAACGAAACGTTTATCAATACTCAACTTCACATGTACGGCGGTACGGCGAAGGCGTCCAGCGGCAGTACGTTTGATTTATACAACAACACTGCCAAAGTTTACTCTCACGCATTGGACGGCGCGACTGCTGAAAATCCTACCAATTCGACGATTTCAGCTATCCTTCTGGTTCGTAATAACGCAACGATCGACATTACGACAGACGCCAATTCACAATTGAATGTTTCCAATGTTATTCAATCTGAGAACGCTAACGGCAAGGTTGTCAAATATGGCGATGGTACGTTGTATTTGACAGCGGTCAACACCTTCCAAGGTGGATTTGATATTAAAGAGGGACGAGTGATTTCTAGCGGACCAAACTCTTCTCCCAGCAACTTGGGAACAGGTCCGATTACTATTGCGTCTGGAGCAACGTTGGATTTACGAGAAGCAAACCAGTTTGGCTATGGCGCAGGGTCTCCACCCGACGTTACTATTCGCGGTACGCTCATTCCTGCCAACTATACGCATATTAAAAACCTGAATCTGGAAAGCGGATTGATCGAAAAGGAAAATGGCTATACCGATGGCGGAACGGGTTTGGACTTTGCAACTCGAACGGGCGTTATAACTTCAACCGGTAATTCGACGATTAAATCTAAAATCCATATTAATAGCGGCGCGACAGCAACGTTTAACGTTCCGTCTGGCACGCTTACCGTTGACGGCGTTATTAAGAGCGACGGCGGATTTACCAAGACCGGCGCTGGTACGATGAAGCTGACAGCGGCTAACACGTATTCTGGAAACACTGTCGTTTCCGGCGGTACGCTGCTTCTGACAAACTCTGGAAGTTTAGTTTCGCCTAACGTTACTGTTAACGCGGATGGAACATTCCAGACCGGCGCAAATATTAACGTAACCAACGTTGTTCTTGACGGCGGCTCGTTTGTCATTGGCGAAACTGCGGCATCGGCTGCAATTACGACAGCGTCCTTGACGCTGAACAGCGGAACGGTCTATTTCGACATGAACGGTTACACCGCATCTGCTAACGATTACGACAAACTGCTTGCGACTTCCGCAACGCTGACCTCCGGCGTTATCAATTTGACGTTTAATAACGGCGACGAAACCTCGTGGTGGAATAACGCGCCGGAAGCCGGATACGTTCTGATGGAAACCAGCGGTCTGACTGCGGATTTGACTAACGTTCAAGTAAACGTTGGCAGCGCCGCAACAACAAGCTGGTATCTGGCAACGGCAGACAACAATCTTGTTCTCAAGAAGCTGGACGGTCCTCAACCGCCGGATCCGCCGACTCCGTCTTCGGAATATTATAACGTCAATTCGGATGACATTTCTGCCGCCAAATGGACGATTGACGGAACGAATAAGAAGGGCGTCCAATTCCTCGAAGGCGAGCAGAATACAGCAACGTTTGCCAATCCGGTAGAAATGAACGCTGACGGAACGTTTGAAATTGGCGCAAATCGCAATCTGACCGTTGCTGGCGTCATTTCCGGTGAAGGCGATGTAACCAAACTCGGCGCGGGAACGCTGACCCT
>JAZUMX010000462.1:0-2389 GCA_045603865.1 Thermoguttaceae bacterium | reverse complement strand
GTTCCGAACCGTGAGGGGGCCCGGTTCTGGCGTTGTCCGTTCGCACCCGTTGTCAGTCTATGAAACCCTGATGGGGATTTGAGCCAGTGCGGACGGGGTTTCTCTACACGATTGGTACAGCTGTGTTTCTGGTTCGGTATGGTTCCGAAGACCCGTTGCTGTTTGAGACGGTTTACGGAAACTCGATGAACTTAACCGCCGAGCCGGAAACGGGACCCAAATCGAGAACACCGTTTGAATAGGGAAGGTCCGTCTCGATCGGTTCGATACGGGAACCCGGTTCAATGGAAGTTACGTGTGCCGTGCCTGATTCTGGCACCCCGGAAACACGGATAAGAAGGGGAGCGGCGTGTACTTTAAACGAGGTCACCATTAGGCGGCGAGCCCCGCTTTTGCCGATCCCGCCGAGAATCGCAAAATTTTCGGGAGATTGACCGCACTTGACGCGGTTCGGTGACGTGAAGAGCATTTCGCCGAATTCCCGAAAGACGTAGTAAGTTTTGTAAGGGTAGCCGTTGCTATCAATTAGGCCCCAGTCGTCTTCCTGAAGCGAGGTGCAATAATAGTTGGCACCGTCGATTGGCGTATCCTGCCAGAGTGTTAAAGCGCAAGCGATAAACGCTGCAGCGTCGATCCCGTTGATTCCGCTGTCCCCGAAAATGACTTCTCGGCGTGTTTCACGGTCAGCGTCCATCCCTTGTACAATGTCCCATGTGGTGTTGAAATAATGCCATTCATCAAGATGGAGCTCGGTTTCGGCAAATCCGCGCTCGTCGAGCAGACGCCGGACCGTTACGGGCGCCTCCATGATTTCGTCGAACGAAGAGGGATAGGCGTGCCACGAGCAGAAATCGAGCGGGGCGTTCTCCTCTCGGCAGAAGTCGATAAACTGAGTCAGGAGTTCTTCATTGCACCCCGCCAGTGCGGGACCGCCGACTTTGATCTCCGGAAACTCCTCTTTGAGCCGTTTCGCGGTCTTGGCGTAGAAACGGCAATAAGACGAAAAATCCCGGTTATCCCACATCAGCGGAACCATATTCGGCTCGTTCCAGATTTCCCAGTATTCGATTCCGTAATTGAACCCGTCTGCCCAGCCGCGGTTGTAATGCCGAATGATCCCGGCGAAGATTTCCCCCGCCTTTTCCGCGTCTTCCGGTTCTTTTGCAAAATAGGTGCTTGGTGCCGAATGTTCGATGCTGACTCCCAACCGGTACATGATCGGCGCGTTTCCATCGATGATTGTCTTGATATAGTCGTCGGTCGCGTCGAAATAGTAGTTTGCCGGATCGGCGGGATCGTCGTTCATGTTTCCGAAAATCAAATGCATGTCAACAAGCCGGAGCCCCGGATTGTCCCACGGCGCATCGTGAAGCCGGACCAGTCCGAACCGCGCGTCATTGAAGAGTTCCCGCTGACCGTTGTACCGGCTTGTTACCAGGCGCGGTCCGAGATTGGTTCCGTTGACCGGTTTGATCTGTCCGACTGTTTCCGAAAAGTCGGCAGTGAGCATAATCGCCAAACCTTCCTGGGCATACGTCGGACCGGTGTTCAGGCAAAATAATACCGCGAAGATCACCATCGCGGGGATAAAGGAGTTTCGGCTCATTTTTCAGTCTTTCCGTTAAATGTGTGATTTCAACATTATTCTGAAACAATTTACCGACATGAGCGGAATCAGCTTTTCCCGAAAAAAGGTCTCGGCGTGGAGCCGGTTTCCTTCGCCCTGTTCAGCCTTTTCAAACGTCGCCCCCAGGCCAAGAAGCGCGGCCTGATCGAGAGTTTGAATACCCGTCTGTTCCTTATCGAGAGCAAACGGTGAATAGTTCGGGAAGTCGGCGTAGTTCCCGCGCAGCGAGGTTACAATGTACTCCTGACCGTCGATCGTATACGACTGGTCGTAGAGAATTGCCCTGGAAAAGGATCCTTTTTCGCGACGCGCGGCCTTATCCGCTTCGGCGAGGAAATATAAAACCGGTTCGGGATACGAGTGGTATTCCAGATGCCAGACGGTTCCCAAGCGGGTAACGAACAGCGTATGCTCAGCATAATGTTCGGTCGGAATACCCGGTTTCGGAGCGCCGGCGAACATTGCCGCGAGTACTGCCGCGGGATCGGCTTCATTTCCGTTCTGCACTGTCTGATATGCCTTGGCGTAGATACCTTCAATATGAGCTGCCAGACCGGCATATTCCGGTTTTGGGCCTGTTGCGATCTTAAAGACAACCGGAGCCGCCTGACCCTCAACCGGCTGAGTGAACTCCTGGTACAGGTACATATCGTCGTAGAAGACGCGGGTTGGTTTCATGGGGATCGTTCCTTTGGGGTGAAGCCGATTGGTCTTCTGTCCCGTCACCGTTACATTATATCCAAAGACGGCGAAATCCGCCAG
>JAZUMX010000461.1:0-2413 GCA_045603865.1 Thermoguttaceae bacterium | reverse complement strand
GCGATGCACGGAATTCTTTTCGCCAACCGAGTTTTGATGTGGTTGACCCGAGCCGCCAGCCGCCAGTATGGTCCCATCAGGAGAAAACGCCAAACTGTTAATGCTGAGAACTTTTTCCAAGCCTTTGCTTGTACGGGTTTCAGGAGAGAATTTGTCGATAATTGTCCATGTGTTGGCGTCCCAGATGACAAAATTACCGGCAATGTCAGCCGACGCCGCGCGAAGTCCGTCAGTAGAAAAGGTTACAGCGCTGATTGGGCTGTGATGCTCGTCCAACATTCGTTCTGGCTTGCCCAATTGATAATTCCAGACAAACAGGTAGTAAATGTTTTTTCTTTGGAATTGTTTTTCGATTTGAAGAGGATTGGAGTCGTCAGATGACCCGTCGTAGTGGATGTCTCCTTCGCCGGAAATCATGTATTTTCCGTCTGGAGAGAACGAAATCGCGTTTACCAGCTTTTTATGACCGATGAGTCGACGGGAAGATTTGTCTTCCGTATTGGTTTTTTCATTTTGAAGAGCTGCCGCTGACGGTTCTTCCTGGTCAATAAGCTGTTTTTTATGGCTGATAAGCGGTTCTGGTTTATTCTGCTGAAGGATTTCTTTATGAATTCCCTGAAAAACGTAGATAAACACCCCAAGGGTAATAAGTCCCAAAATGGTATATAAAGCGTAATAAAGAACTTTCCGAACTGGTTTTGATTCAACCAGAATTTCTGTATGCGGAGCTGCGATAAATTCGGTATAGTCAGCTTCCACGTATTCATTTTCGGAATTGGCGTTATCTTTGTTTTCCATATTCTTTTAACAGCAGGGACTAATATTTGAATGTCAGGGGAACAGTCAATCTCAAAATGGAATTTGACGAGTATGTTTAAGGTTCCGGATATTTTATTTACGTTTTTATACTAAAAATGGTTGGTTTCAAAACTGGAAATATTGTGTTCAAGAGTTAGGTTAAGGTAACTTTTTTTAACGATATTTACAAGTTTTAACGAATCGGCAATCTGGAAAAGTTTAGCTCTGGCAGCGTCCAGGTCGGATTCTGTTTGAGCAATTAACTCGACTTCCGCAAAATAACCGTTTATGGCAGGAAGACGATCCAGGGATAATTCCGCCGCAGCGTCGTCCCAAACGAATCGAATTTTACGTCGAATTTTGTGTACTGAACCAACGGGAGTAAATCCCAGCGCCTGAAGAAGCAAATCCCATTTGCGCTTCAGTTCTGAACAATCCTGTTCGGAATCGGCGACGAGGGGGAGTTCCAGCTCTTTTCGCGTTTTGGTAAGGGCGTCCAGTTTGGGTCCTTTATACGTAATGCGAAGCTGACTTTTCCCATCAACGAGCCGATAACGAATCCGCAGCGCTTCGTCCGTCTGATTGAAATCGCGAGACGGATGGTTGTAGTATACGTCTGTTTCTTCCATAATGCCCAATTCTGTTCCACAGCGCTGTTCTTGAAGCATGGCAACGCTGGAACGTGAAAAATCCAGAAATTCTTTTTCGGATTCAAACTGGAATTTTTGTTCAACTTCAAAAGGCATTTTATTAAATTCGTAATTCTTAATTCGCAAATAATGGCGCTTGCGATCATTCTTCATTTCGAATCCCGCATTAAAAATTCGCTCTTCGAAACCATTTTCTATTTTAATAAATGTTGACGTATTTACAAGAGATGTCAAAGGAGTTTTTTGCCATTTTTTTCCTATTTCTTTTGAGAAAGCATTCCAATTTTCGAAAAAGATATTAGCGAACCTGTATCAATTACCCATTTTATTCAGCGCATAGCAAATAGATAAATCAATTTATATTAGGGAATAGGAAATGGGGAATAGGGAATAGGGAATAGGGGTTAGTCTTTAAGCTGCTAGCTATTAGCTTGTGCATTTGTAGTTCCCAGTGTTCATATATAAAGCCTGAAACTAAAATAACCAAGCTGAAAACTAGGAGCTAGAAGCTAAAAGCTTAATCTCCCTACTCGGTCGGGTCGTTCCTGGTGCGACAACTGCCATCTTGCGATAGGCGAGTTTTTCTTTTATTCCCCCCCTCCTTTTCAGTTAAATAAAATCTGGTAGAATACGTAACGAAGTTGGTGATAGATAAGAAGGTTTTGCTCTTTGGCAAACCTTCTTTCTTTTATTTCATTTATCTGTCCCCGTGGCCTAATGGATATGGCGTCGCCCTCCGGAGGCGAAGATTATGGGTTCGACTCCCGTCGGGGATATATTTGCTTCTAGTTATTAGCTTCTAGCCGTTAGCTTGGTTGTTTGTGGCTCTTAGCGTTAATAGTTAAAGTTTGAATCTAAAATTACAAAGCTAGAAGCTAGGAGCTAAAAGCTAAATCTCCCTACTCCCTCCGTGGGTTAAAACCCACGGCTACTAATATTGAACTGCTACGCAGTTCTAGCGGATG
>JAZUMX010000460.1:0-2689 GCA_045603865.1 Thermoguttaceae bacterium | reverse complement strand
GCGATAGCCCTCTTTGGAACGGTCAGGCGTCAGCGCCCAATCGACATCTGACAAAACCCACTGCCTCGTTTCCGGCGTAAACGCAATGTCGTACGCAATACAAAGCTCTTTTGAATGGTCGTTATAGAGGAACCGATAAACGGCAGGATAGTCCGGGTCAATCCCTATCCACCGCGTTGCCCCGTCCTGAAATCCAACCCCCGCGATGGGAAACCGCGCCAGCCGATTGGCGCCGGCATTGATATGCTGGGAGTAGGAGAATTCAATTTGAGAAGTCGCCTGTTCAATCGTCCCGTCTTGCGTGACTTTGCGAAGAACCGTTGCCTCGTCCATCGCTCCGTACCAGACAAAGGCGTTGGACGTCATTTTTACGGCTCTGATAAGCGTAATTGACCGCGCTTTTCCGCTTTGATTGCTGACAATCGTTTTGTTGTTTTCTCGTTTGACTTCAATTCCAGACGCAGTCCAGACAGAATCTGCGTCCGTTGGCGCCAACTGAACAACGTCTCCAACGGCGTTGTCCGGCTGATCGATATTGTATTCCCTGAAATAGTATCTTGACGGCGCAGCGCCTTTTACCGTATTTTGATCCAGAACCAGTTCTTCGTCAAACGGAAAGACGGCAGAATTGCCGTCTGAAGATTTGAGGCTGACGACCTTAAACGATGGATTTCTGAACCAGACGGTTCCCTTGCGATTTCTGAACAGAAGGTACATCGTCAGGCTTTTAATCGGCTTTTCTGGCATGAATCGGACGCATGCTGCCGACCAGCTTTTGCCCTTCTGACCAACATTGAACGCCTGCGAGACGCCCCACTGATACGTTCCGTCAGCGTATGCAATATCCATGTAGATGGAATAATCGCCGTTTGACGCGCTTTCGACGCCTTCGCAGCGGCTTTCCGCCGTGGCGATTATCGGCTCAGGAACCGTCTGATCGAGTTGAATGGGAAACCTCAGCCCAAACGCCTCGCCGTCTGGATTGCAGCATTCATACGAGCCGTTGTCAAGCGCTTCGTATCCCTTGCCGAATCCATAGGGCTTGACGTCTGCCAGAAGGTTGGCGCTTTCTATGGCAGAAGCGTCAAAATGTTTATATGCAGCGTTGTCCGCCCAAGCGGAGGCGCTGGCTGCCAACGTCAACAATAAAAAAAGGAGTAGATTCTTGTTCATGGCGTTCTCACAGGTTAGCGATTAAAGGTTGAAACGAATCCTATCTAAAATACCGCTTTTTCTTTGTGGACATGATTTGTCATTTTTGAAACAGAGAAACCCTTCATTTCTCTATAAGCGCCGTAAAATAAAGATAAACGTTAAGCAATGAACAATGAGCAAATATCGGGAATTTGCGTCAAACGGATTGTAAAATATCCCCCATATACGTCCAATGAAATCAAATCATCACATGCCGACGCACTTGGTCATCATCGAACCGCCGAAAACATGGCGTGGAATAAACGAGTTCGACATGCCCAGCGCCGGCATTGTGCTGGAAGCAATAACAGCGCGAGTGCGCCATAAAGAAACGTTTATCAGAAATTTTAACGCTGTCGCTTTTGATGCCAGACAGTTCAACCGTTGGGCGGCAATAACGATGGATATGCCGACCCAGGGAGCGGTTGTGAAAGTTTTGCCAATAAAAAGGCAGTAGGCAGTAGGCAAGAGGCAGTAGTTTTTAAAACACGAAAAACACGAAAATGACGAAAAACACAAAAATTTAAAACTCTTTCGTCTTTTTCGATTATTTCGTGTATTTCGTGTTAAAAATTTAATGGACGCCTACCGCCTCGCCGCTCATTTTTCGTCCAGAATTTCGACAGCTTCGAATTTCTTTCCTTCGAGCATTTCCAAAGAAGCGCCGCCGCCGGTGGAGACGTGCGTTACCTTGTCGGCAAAGCCGAGCTTCTTGACAGCCGCCGCGGAGTCGCCGCCGCCGATGATGGAGATGCAGTCTGTATCGGCAATTGCCTGAGCGACAGCAATGGTTCCCTTGGCAAAGGACGGCATTTCGGAAACGCCCATCGGACCGTTCCAGACAACCGTCTTGGCGTCTTTGATCAGGTCAGCGTACAGTTCAGCAGTTTTCGGACCAATGTCCAGTCCTTCGTATCCGTCTGGAATCTGACCGGCGTCAACGGTGAGCTTGTTGCATTCTTCAGCAAAAGCGTCGCCGCAGTTGGTGTCAACCGGAAGAACGAGCTTGTCGCCGCCTTTGGCTAAGAGTTCTTTTGCCAGGTCGACCTTGTCAGCTTCAACCAGAGAACCGCCGACTTTGCCGCCTTTTGCCAGTTCGAACGTGTAAGCCATCGCGCCGCCGATGAGAACCTTGTCACAGACTCCCAGCAGGTTGTTGATGACGTTGATCTTGTCGGAAACTTTCGCGCCGCCGAGAATGGCAACGAACGGACGGGTCGGTGCGCTGATAGCGTCGGAGAGGAACTTGATTTCCTTTTCAACCAGGAAGCCGACAACTTTGTCTTTGCCCGGCATGGCGTTGGGAACGCCAACCATAGAGGCGTCGGTGCGGTGGCAGGTGCCGAACGCGTCGTTGCAGTAGGCGTCTGCGAAGGCAGCGAGCTTCTGAGCGAATTCCGCGTCGCCCTTCTTTTCGCCGTCGTTGAAACGAAGGTTTTCCAGAACGAGGGTTTCGCCGGCTTTCAGAGCGGCAGGTTTAGCCTGAGCGTCTTCG
>JAZUMX010000459.1:0-1707 GCA_045603865.1 Thermoguttaceae bacterium | reverse complement strand
CCGGCGTTTTAATGACCTGTTCCCAAACGACGACGTCGCCTTTGACGAGTTTGGCGCCGTTGTCCGTTTTAACGCATTGGTATTCGTGCGCCGCCATGGCGACGGAACTGAGTACCAAAAGGAAAGGAATGAGTAATTGTTTCATTGTTTAATCGTGTAAAGGTGTGTTAATTAGCAATTAGCAATGAGCAATTAGCAATTGACGCAAGCGTCATAATAATTGAAAATTGCTAATTGATAATTGCTAATTGTTCATCGCTATCCAGCTGGAATAGGCGAACATTCCGAAAAACGCCGCCATAAACCAGTCGTTTAGCCATACAAGGGCAACGCCCGCCAAAATTAGCGAGGTTATAAACGACAGCTGAAACGACAGCGCAATGCCGTTTCTGGGGCTGAGCGCCATACAAATTTCGCGGGCGATCTGTCCGCCGTCGAGCGGGTATACCGGCATAAGGTTAAGGATTCCCCAAAACAGGCAAATACGCATCTCCATTAAGAAGAATACAATAACCGGACCTGACAAAAATCGGAACAGGGAACCCTTTTGCTGTTCGTCAATGGAGCCAAACAGGAAATCAATCGGGTTAACGCCGATAAACAGCAACAGGGCGGCAAGCGCTCCCAAAAGAGCAAAGCCCGCCAGCGGTCCGGCAGCGTCTATAACGACGTGATCCCAATTGGACAGGTAACGATGGTTGATTTGATAACCGGGGTTGTACGACGTCAGCCCGCCCATGGCGTGAAATGTGATTTCCGGCTGGAATCCGTAATACCGCATTGCAAAGGCGTGCCCGAGTTCGTGAACCAGAATTCCGAGGAGCACGGCGGCAATCCATAATACAATTTCTTTTGCGCCGCCCAGGTTAGCTCCCAGCAGAGCGGAAGTTACCCAAAACCACGGCGTGATCCGGATCGGAAATCCGAACAGCCGAAATTTCAAGTCGAACGGCGTAGGTTGTGGGGAAAAAAGGTTCATGTTTTTGTAAGCTGTTAGCTATTAGCTCCTAGCCATTAGCTTGATTACTGGTAGTTCTTTGCGTTAACTTTTAAAGCCTGAAACTAAAACAACAAAGCTAGCAGCTAGTAGCTAGTGGCTAGTGGCTAAATATTGCAAATCTCATACGCGGTTTTGAGGCTCTTCAACCCGTCTTCGTCGTGCGGTACGAATTCGTGGGCGACGTAGCCGGTATAGCCGGTTTTGTAAATGACT
This sequence comes from Thermoguttaceae bacterium, assembly GCA_045603865.1. Taxonomy (GTDB): domain Bacteria; phylum Planctomycetota; class Planctomycetia; order Pirellulales; family Thermoguttaceae; genus RUG11551. The sequence goes on along the minus strand of JAZUMX010000459.1, from coordinate 494 downwards.
TCCATCAAAGCACGATAGTCGCGTTTCTGGCGAGAGTCGATTTCCGCTCTGCCGGGATAGCCGCCGGTGTGATAATGCCCGAAACATTCGTGGTATTTTTCGATGTCGCCGACGACGTCCTCTTCCATCATATCAGCATGGAAAATATCGTACAGGATTTTGAACCGTTCCGACCCCACCTGCTTGACCAGCTCGACCGCCCATTGGGTGTTGTCGCACATGTAGTCTTTGTGTCCTTTGGAGTTGAGGTATTCCATGCAGATGGTAACTTTTTTCTGCTCCGCATAGCCGACGATTTTCTTCAGCCCTTCGACGCAGTTCTTCAAGCCCTCTTCCCGGCTCATGCCGCGGCAGTTGCCGGAAAACGTAATGACGTTGGGAAACCCGAACTTGGCGTTGGCGTCGATGCGTTCCGTAAGGACTTTAATCATGTTTACGTGGTTGGCGATCGTATTGAACACGTCTGGAATGCTCGTGCTTTGGGTCATCGTGCA
>JAZUMX010000458.1:0-1701 GCA_045603865.1 Thermoguttaceae bacterium | reverse complement strand
CGTAATCCGCAAACCTATAAAATTCACAGGAGCATCCGCTGTCCCGCCGCTCACCCTGAAAACCCGGTCATTGCCACCACCATCTATCGTTATCCCGCAAATCGATGAAGCGTCAATCGTGATTCCGCCGCCTATCTCCAGCCGATAATTGAGCGTGATCGTCTGGCCGCGAAGAGATTCCGAAAACGTCACCAATCCGCCGTTCGCGTAAATGATCGCCTCGCGGAGAGAAATCTGTCCGTCAAGTACGTTAACAACGTCTTCCGCCGTCGTCACAACCGAAAGCGGCGTCTCAACAGAAACCGCCCTGCTGTATTCATAAGCGCCGATATCGACTACGCCGTTCGCAATACGCGAATTACCCGCCAGGTCGGTATTGTAACCGCTGATATAATCGTTGTTCCCCATGTTGATCGCTACGGAACCCGCCGCAAGCGTATAATCACCGTTCGCAGAGTCCGTAAACAGAACAGATGACGGATCATAAATGAAGTTGCTCCCGCCGACATTGCCCCATGCGGTGTAGGACGACAGACTGTTGTGGCCAGAAACGTCACACCAAGATCTGTGAATGTCACCGTCAGAACTGTCCGTATTGCCGACAACAATAGTGTTGCAAATATCAGCACTGCTACCCCAAATGTAGAGTCCACCCCCGTATCCGGATGCGGTGTTCCCCGTAAACGTGCAGTTCGTAAGCGTGAGTTCACCGCCGTTTTTGTAAATCCCCCCGCCGTCGGAACTCGCCGTGTTACCGTAAACAACGCAGTTCGTAAGATTAAGAACGTCAGAAGAATAAATCCCGCCCCCGGTCTCTGCACTTCCGCCCGTAATCCGCAAACCTATAAAATTCACAGGAGCATCCGCTGTCCCGCCGCTCACCCTGAAAACCCGGTCATTGCCACCACCATCTATCGTTATCCCGCAAATCGATGAAGCGTCAATCGTAACACCTTTGTCAACATTGAGCCCGCCCTCGGTAAGAGTAATCGTGCCCCCGCTAAGGCTGTTCGCAAAGGTAATACAATCGCCAACATCAGCCCGCGAAATTGCCTCCCGCAGCGAGACGACACTGTCCGTGTCGCTCCAACTCGCCGGGTCATCCGCCGTATTCACCACCCAGGTTACCGCCTCGGTCGGCGGCGCCAGTTCTGCGGGGATGAAATGCTCTTCCGGTCCGGCGGCAACGGCCAGCAGGGTTCGTTCTTCGAGAGATTCGAGTGCGAGTTTACGGAAAGACTGGAAATTTTTCATGATTGGTTTCCCGATTTGCAAAAATCTTCTAATAACGGTTTTTTGAATAACGGCGGACGATTCATCTCGGAACCGTTCCGCGGGTGAATTTCCGTCCGAAATGAGGGCGGAATTGGCCGGGGTCGGCGGCATCATAACGGCAGACGGGATTTCGCGTCTCCGCCGGCCGGAATCCCGCACGCTTATGCCGGAATTGCCCGAGTGTGAATAAAGCAAAAAAAAAAAAAAGACAATGGCATTTCCGATAAGACCGATTATTTGTAACAAAGCAGTTCTTTTTGCGATTAACCGTGAGTGCAAAAATTAGCGAAAGACTAGTTTTGCCTATTTTAACATAAGGATAGCAGAAGGCGGGATATTCGAGAGAGGTGTCTCCGAAACGGGGTGCGGGCGGCCGCCGGAAAGAGCGGCGGGAAAGGTTCCGGGCGGCTCGCGGCCCGTTGAAGT
>JAZUMX010000457.1:0-1729 GCA_045603865.1 Thermoguttaceae bacterium | reverse complement strand
CTATATGTACCATCGGAAAGCGTTTCGTTATTCTCTCCCGTTACGTATCCGGCGTTCGTTCGGTTGCCGTTGTCGTCGTAGGTATACAGTTCGTCTGTAATATAATCGTAGTCGGCGCCGGTGAGTTGTCCGGTTTTGTCGTAAGTATATTCAGCCGTTCCGTCAACGGTTTCAAATTCCGTTATTCGGTTTCCAGCGTCCCAAGTAAAATCGTATTCCGCAAAAACGGCGTCAGCCGCGGTTTTATGCTGAATTGACGAAACTTTTCCTGCAACGTCATAAACCCAATTGGATTCTGAAACGGCAGCGCCGTTTTGCTTATAGGTTGCCCCCGTTCTCTGTCCTAATTTATTATAAAAATACTCAACCGATTTGGCGGTTAATCCCGTTCCGGTTTGCGTGATATTCTCCAAACGTCCGAAAACGTCGAATTGATAAACGTTTTGATAGTACGGAGCGACTACGCCGTTAATTAAACCCGTCAGCGTTTCCGTAACCGTCAGATCAGAAGAATTATAAGCGTACGTAAATTCCACCGGCGAGTTTAACTCGTCTGAATCCACTTTTGTATAAACGCAGCGATTTAAGGCATCGTAGCGGTATTCGTAGTCCGTCCCGGAAATGGAATCCGTAACCGTTAGGAGGTTATTATTCCCGTCGAAAGTATACAGAATTGACCCAATAACGGCGTTGTTTGAATCCAGCCATTTTTCCGCTGTCTGACGTCCTAAATAGTCGTACTCGTACTGAATAACTCTGCCGTTTCTATCGGTTGTTTGAATCAGTCTGCCTAAATCGTCGTACTGATAATATCTTGTCGCGTTCTTCTCGTTCGTTTCGGAAACGACGTGCCCCATGGAATCGTACGTCCACGCAGTCGCGTTCCCTTCCGGGTCGGTTAATGACGTCATCTGTCCGAGCAGATTATACGTATAGCTCGTAACGTTGCTCTCTGCGTCAGTTACGGTTAAAACCTTTCCGTATGAATTGTACGTATACGACGTGGTATTATTCAAAGCGTCCGTTTGAGATACCGGCTGACCGTTGGCGACCGACAGGGTCGGCTCCCAGTCCGCCCCGACGAGGTCGGTTCCTGATTGGAAGTGGGTATCTTCGAATCTGGCATTTTCGGAAGTATAACCTCTTCCACTCCCCTGTGCGGGTACGCACCCGTGCGATTGCCAATAACCGCTCCCGTTGGCCGCTTGCGTTTGCGCTGGATTATTAATATCAGCGCCAACGTAAACCAGACCGCGGCGTGCGAAGCGGTCGGATACGAAGGGAGAAAGCCGACGAGACGAACCGGCGGGATAACGGCGCCCAACGATTGAGAACGACATCAAACCCACAGCCAAACGTGAGTCTGTATTGCCCCGCTTCCTCTTTCGACGGAAAAGAGGGGGCGCTAATTCAACGGCAGAATTATGAACCGAACGGGGCATTGAAATAATTAGTTTATATAAAGTATTGGGTAAAATACATAATTATTTTTCGACAATAATTTTCCCATAGTTATTGTTAAAGAACCTTATGTATTCTTTTATCATGGGGAAAAACAAAAGAAAAGGCAACAGGCATAAGTACAATTTCAAATAACGTCTGCCGGGCGGGAAATAATATGTCCCGTGTAATCGATAATAGTCGCCGGCATTTTCGAGCTGTTTATTCTTGTCATCGATTTTTTTACTGGAATAGCTAGTTCCAGTATGAGAACCGGCGTTATCTGACC
>JAZUMX010000456.1:0-1958 GCA_045603865.1 Thermoguttaceae bacterium | reverse complement strand
GTCTTCCTAAGACCGCTTGGCCTCCGACTTGACGTCGACGACGACCAGTACAATTGGACTCGAACCCGGTCAACGCTTCGCGCCGCCAAAGGAGCCGTCGAATCTTACGAACGTTCGCTGAACAATCCAAACGATTTCAATTCAGACAACGATTCGAAATATCTCAAGCCGATTGATGAAATTATGAAGCAAAACGCCGGAGACGAAGACGATGATTCAGCCTCCGGGAACGAAACTGGAAACCCGGTTCGATTTACAGCATACGACTTTATCGGAACCAGAGCTTCCGGTTCAAATTCGTCAGAGAATTCGTCCCGATCTGCGTCCAGAATTTCAGGAACAATGAAACCGACAAACGCCCAGTTAAATCAAGAGGCTTCAGCCTTTAGCGTAAACAGTCGCAACAGACAGTCCGAGCCGGCTCCGTTTGAACCGAAGCCTTCCAGGTCAGACGTTTTATTGCCATCACAAAAAGTCATTGTTTCGGTCAAGCATTTGCACAAGAGCTTTACCCGCGGCGGAATCACCATTCCTGTTTTGCAAGACCTTTCGATGGACGTCGTTCGGGGAGAATTCACCGCGATTATCGGACAAAGCGGGTCGGGGAAATCGACGCTGCTCAATGCGATTGGTCTGCTGAGCAATATAGACGCCGGCGAGATTTTTTACGAAGGTAAACGCATCGACAACCTCTTTGCGTGGCAAAAAGATAAATTTCGCAACCTCGACCTGGGGCTGGTATTCCAGTTTTATCACCTTTTGCCGGAATTTACGGCTCTGGAAAACATCCTGATGCCGGTTATGGTTCGCTTTTCCGCCGCGCAATGGTTTATGCAAAAGCGGAAATATCGCCAGCGCGCCATGGAGCTGATTCATAAAGTTGGTCTGGAACACCGCGTCAACCACAAGCCGCGAGAGCTGTCCGGCGGAGAAATGCAGCGCGCCGCTATTGCCCGGGCGCTCATTACGTCGCCCAAACTGCTTCTGGCGGACGAACCGACAGGCAACCTCGACCAGAAAACCGGTCGGGAAATTCTCGAACTGCTATATTCGCTCCAGCGGGACGAGAAGCTGACCATCCTCATGGTTACCCACGACCCGACCATTGCCCGAGAAGCCGACAGAATGTACAAACTTTCTGAAGGAAAGTTGTTATAATAGAGTGAATGGAAGGCGGTAATGAAGTGAGCGAAGCGAACGGAATTACGCATTCGCCGACAGGCGAACTAATAGTTGCGATAATAATCGTTTGCCATCGACGAAATGAAATCCGCCTTCATACAGCCTAAATGAACCGCTACGCGGTTCTTCCGGGGGCTTACGCACCCCGGCTCGCCTAACCCCACTCCCTATTCCCTTAATCATAAGTATGAAACAAACCTTCACCGCGTTGTTTTTAATGTCGTTTATATTGATTGTCGGCTGTGAATATCCAGACGATAAGCCTGCAAATCCAAATGTCAGCGAAGAAGCGCAAGACGATAATTCGGAAAGCGCCAGTTCAGACGGCAAGCCGGTTTTGGGCAACATGCTCGAACCGTTTACGCCGCCGACGCTGGAGGAACTCAACGCCGAGGCGGAAAAGCAGGGCGGCTGGGTTATTAACCCGGTTAAAGACGGCGCGAAGCTGGTTTATCAGTATCTTAACGGAGAACCGGCTCCGACGACGGTCGAAGAGGCGTTGAATCTGGTAAACGATTCCCCTGAAAACAACAACAAAATTCGGCATACGCTGGGGCGTCTTCCGGAAAACGAGGCAAAAGAAGTCGATTACGATCAGACGATTGTCCGTCAGTCGCCGTCAGACGCCAAAAGCGTCAACCCGATTATGATGAGTTCTGTTACGGAATTCGATTTGGCGAATCTCATGTCTGTCGGAATCCTGTCGCATACGTACGACACGATGGAAAGCTACGCTCCCCAAGACACGGTGAAGGAATGGAAGACCATGCCCGACC
>JAZUMX010000455.1:0-5643 GCA_045603865.1 Thermoguttaceae bacterium | reverse complement strand
GTAAAACAAGCCATAGAGTTTTACAACACGCAACGCCCGCACCAGAGCCTTTCGTATCGAACGCCCTCGGAAGTATATGAAGAAAGTAGAAATCAGCCAGACGCATTATCCCTCAGTGTGTAGCTAGGGGCGTCGGAACGGGATTTATTTTAGCTAGCCTAGGCTAGCTAAAATAAATCGAAACAATAACAAAAGTTTTGTGTGTCAACTTTTTTTCAGGACGACACACTTCGGCGAATTTAAAAACTACTCCCTACTCCCTACGTGGGTTGAAACCCACGGCTATTAATATTGAACCGCTACGCGGTTCTAGCGGCTGCGCTTCGCGCCTATTCCCTATTCCCTACTCAATTGGGGGATTTTGTTTTCTTGTTACGATTTTCTTCACAGGGAATGTTGCGCCAAATGGCGGCGAGAATCGAGCCGGTTGTATTCATAAAGCATCCAAAGACGGTCGGAGCCAAACCCAGCGTTGTAACTTTACCCATGTCGTTGGCAATGGACGTCGCCAAACCGCTGTTTTGAATCCCAACTTCAATCGAAATTGTTCGACAGTCCTTCTTTGACAATCGGCACAATCTCGCCATCGCATATCCAATGACGTATCCGAGCAGATTATGCGCCAAGCAAACAATCAAAAGTATTCCGCCAACCGTCATTAACGATTTATGCCCAACAGTTACAGTTGCCAGAATTGCTATTCCCACAGCAAGCGACGACAGAAACGCCAGAAAATGTTCCACCTTTTCCTCGCGACCTGTTAAAAACGGTCTGAGAACGGCAGATGTCAAAGCCGGCGCAACAACGCAATACGCAATTGTCAAAAGAGCTTTGTGAAACGCCTCGGAACACGAATATAATCCTGTCCAGATAAACAGGATATGCAATACAAAAATCAAAAAAGAATATACAACAGCTTGAACTGTTACAGATCGCCGGTGAGTTAATCCGTGCATCTGAACGCTCTTAAACAAAAGCCCTGCAATAATCGGATAAATCACAATGCCGAGCATGCTCGCCATCATTTGAACGGCATGAACTTCAATAAACTGACTGGCGAAAAATTCCATGTACAACGGCGTCAGGAATGGCGCTGTCAGCGTCGAACAGGCAGAAAGCGTAACCGATAGAGCCACGTTCGCTTTTGCCAAAAATGACATCACGTTGGAAGCCACGCCGCTGGGCGAACAGCCGACCAGAATGATTCCCGCCAGAATTTCCGGACCAAGTCCATACTGTTCAGACAGCATGCCGCATAGCGTCGCCAGCGCCAAGCCGCTAACTGGCATTACCAGAAATTGCAGCCCCAAGCCGATAGCCACGCCTTTGGGCTGAAACGCAACCGCCTGAAAATCCCGAAGCGTCAGCTGCGTTCCCATTCCAAACATAATAATCTGAATCAGCGGCGTTATCAGTTGTGTACACTTTATCGGCTCGCCGGAAAAACCAAACCAGGACGGATAAATATACATAAACCAGTCTGGTTTAGACAAACCCGCGGCAACGCAGCTCAAAATAATAAACGTATAATACGTCCCTGCCAGACGGGGAACTCTTCGCAAGAAAAAAGCCAGCAGAAGAAATGCCAACGCAAGAACGATTCCGCCGTTAGCAGGAGTCGAGAAAATAAACAGCGCCGCAGACGCTATAAACGCGACGATGGTTATTCCCAAACTGATCCCCGTATAAACGTTCATTGATTAACCCCTGATAACAAACCGTCCCAACGCCAAGCCGCCAAAAGCCATTGCTATTCCTAAAACGTTATGGAGCAGTAAATTCATGAAAGCGATGGCGTATCGCGTCTGTTCCATCAAAACAATCGTATCCAAAACGTAGGTGGAAAACGTCGTAAAGGCTCCCAAAAATCCGGTAATGACAATCAACTGCGTTTCCGCTGAACAATTCCGAGTCAAAACGACGCTCAGCAGTCCGATTAAAAAGCAGCCTGTCAGATTGCACACAAGGATGCCCCACGGCTTGCCGCACCAGTCGCAGTTGTTGAGCCAGGTTGAAAGCCCGTATCGACATACCGCTCCCAATCCGCCTGCCAAAATCAGCAGACCGACTCGATATGACGCCGTTTGAATTGAGGATATGTCCATTTTACCTAACTTGCTATGCAATCTTTTACCTCTATTCTAGCATATATTATACTTTCTGTTTTATTTTTTGTTCAGTTTTTTAAAAATCCTTCCCCCCCGTTGATTATAATTCAAATTTTTGTTAAAATAGAACATTATGAAAAATCAATTACAAAATATTTTGCTGTCGATATTTATTATCTTCGTTTTTGGAGGCGTCAGCTTTGCCGACGAACCCTCAAAGTCAAATTCATCAAAATCGACGCTCACTCCGGAAGAACAGCGCGCGATTAACAAAGGACTGGAATGGCTGGCAAGTCAGCAAACCAGAACGGGTCGCTGGAACGGTCCAAACGGCCGGTACCCCGCCGCTATGACAGGCATGGCAGGAATCGCGCTTAGCTGCGAAGGGTCGACCGCCACTCAAGGCAAGTACTCTTCCAACATTCGCCGAGCGATTGACTATCTCACCGCTCAAAGCCAGCCGAACGGATTGATTGGTTCTCAGTTGGACGACCGATACATCTACGGGCACGGGTTCGCGATGCTGTTTTTGTCTCAGGCGTTGGGCGAGGAAGAGGACGCCGACCGCCGCGCGACGCTCATCGACGTCTTAACCAGAGCCGTTGTTTTCAGCGGACAGGCGCAAACGTCCAACGGCGGCTGGGGATACGTTTCCGCCAAAGAAGGGAACGACTTCGACGAAGGGTCAACGACCATCACTCAGGTTCAGGGCTTGCGCGGATGTCGAAACGCAGGCATTCCCGTTCCCAAAGAAATCATCGACAAGGCGGTAACCTATATCCATCGATGCACTAACGAAGACGGCGGCGTTATTTATTCGCTTAAAAGCGGGGGCGGAGGACGTCCAGCCATTACCGCAGCCGCGGTCTCCTGCCTGCTCAACGCCGGTGAGTACGACGACTCCTGCGTTCCGCGTCAGTTGGAATACTGCAAGAAGAACCTTGACAACCTTTCCAACTCCGGGATGGGGTACTGGCATTACGCTCATTATTACTACGCCCAGGTCAAATATCGAGAGGGCGGAGACGAATGGGAAACGTATCGAAGCCAGATGGCAAAAAGACTCATTTCCGAAATGCAGCCTAACGGTTCCTGGACTCAAGGGTATAACGGACCTGTCATGACGACGTCAATCAACCTCACAATTTTGCAGCTGGAAAAAGGACTGCTGCCGATTTACCAGCGATAAAATAAGAGCTACTAGCTATTAGCTACTAGCCATTAGCTTGTGCATTTATGGTTCTTGGCGTCAACTATTAAAGCTGGAAGTTAAAATCACAAAGCTTGGAGCTAGGAGCTAGAGGCTAGTAGCTCCCTACTCCATAAAACATGATTAGATTCATATACTTCGACATGGGCGGCGTATTGCTCAGCTACGATTTCAGCAAGACCGCCAAAGCGATTACCGTCAAAACCGGACTCAACGGGGAAAAGGTCATTGACGATCTCTATATAAATTACATTGACCAATGGAACGATTTCGAACTGGGCGCTATTTCCCCGGAAGACTTCTTTGCGTTGTTTCATCTGCCCATGTCGTTTGACGAGCTAAAAAAGGCGTACAACGAGATTTTCACTCTTAAAAAAGATACGTTTCGACTGGTTAAAACGCTCAAGGCAAAAGGAATGCGTTTAGGCGTTTTGTCCAATACCAGCCAACCGCACTGGGAATACGCTCAGACGACGTTCCCGGAACTGTTCAGTCAGTTTGACGTCCTGTTGGGAAGTCACGAACTTCACCTTGCCAAACCGGACAGACAGATTTATCTTGCCGCCGCGCAAGCCGCTGGCGCAGAGCCGTCGGAGATTCTGTTTTTCGACGACCTGTATAATAATATCTGCGGCGCAAAAGCCGCCGGATTTGACGCCGTTCATTTTTTCGACGCTGCTCAGGCGGAAGAAGCGCTCAAAGCCCGAAATATCCTGTAGTTTAATTCGTCAACCTCGGTCCCTTACCCCCCTTACGCCCTGCCATGACGTACAAAAGCTTCCTTCCCGCTCTGCTGATTGTTGTAACAGCGTTCAGCGCTTACGCCCACGAATTTGTTGGCGACGTTCAAACTCTTGAAAAACTCCGGGACGACGCCCGCGCCGCTCGTCAGACAGGCAGCGACGGAGACGTTGTTGTAACAATTCCTCAAGGGGACTATTATCTGCCGCGCCCGCTGGTTCTCGACGGGAACGATTCCGGAACGGAACAGTCCAGAACAGTCTTTCGCGGCGAAGGCAAAGTCCGATTTCTCTCCGGCGTCGTTCTGACCGGCTGGAAAGTTGTAACGGACGAATCCGTTTTGAACGTCTTGCCGGAATCGGCGCGAGGGAAAGTCTATCAGGCTGACGCGAAGGCTGCGGGCGTAACGGACTTTGGTTCTCCAGATCGCAAAGGAGCGGAACTCTTTTTTGACGACAAGCCGATGACCTTATCCCGATATCCCAACAGCGGGTTTATCAAAATCGCCGACGTCGCCGTTCTTGACAAGGACGACCGCGGAACAAAGATGTCGACCCGAGGCGCGTTCTTCTATGAAGACGACTGCGTATCCAACTGGAAAAACGAAAAAGACCCGTGGCTGTCCGGATACTGGTGTTACGACTGGAGCGAGAGCAAACAGCGAATCGATAAGCTCGACCCCGATAAAAAGTTCGTGGAACTCAAAGACCCTCAACATTCCTACGGATACCGAAAAGGTCAATGGTTTTACGGGTTCAATTTGCTGTCAGAACTCGACCAGCAGGGTGAGTATTACATCGACCGCGAAGCCGGAATCGTTTACTTCTACGCGCCGGTCGACAACCTCGAGCAACTCAATAACGCCGAAGCGATTCTCACCGGCGGTTCGACGGCTTTGCAGATGCAGGATGCCAACTATGTTACGTTTGAATCCGTAACTATCGAAGGCTGCCGTCAGGTTGCCGTCAGCGTTCGGAACTGCAAAAATATCGCGCTGAAAAATCTGCTCATTCGCAACGGCGGCGACGCGGCGATCTTCTGCAACGGCGGGGGCGACAGCGTCATCGATAACTGCGAAGTCTACGGTATGGGATCGGCGGGAATTGCCGTCTATGCCGGCAACAGAAACACGCTTACGAAATCTAACTGGGTGGTTCAGAACTGTTACATGCACCATTACGCCCGCATTCAGCGCGTTTACAATCCCGGACTGAGTTTGCACGGCGTTGGGATTACGGCTCGAAACAACCTCATCACAGACGCTCCGCATAACGGGATTCTCTTTTCCGGCAACTGCATTGTCATGGAATACAACGAGATAGCCCGCGTTTGCTGGGAATCCAACGACGCCGGCGCCGTCTACTGCGGACGAAACTGGACGATGCGCGGAAACGTCTTCCGTTACAATTACATGCATGACGTTCAGGGTTTTGAAAACAAGGGCTGCGTCGGCATTTATCTGGACGACATGTTCTCTTCCTGCCGAATTGAAGGCAACGTGTTTCAGCGCGTTACCCGAGCTGCGATGATCGGCGGCGGGCGCGACAACGCCATCGTCAACAACATTTTTATTGACTGCTTCCC
>JAZUMX010000454.1:0-2083 GCA_045603865.1 Thermoguttaceae bacterium | reverse complement strand
GTTATTGTAGTTATTGTATCCGCGATTGTACGGGCGGTTATTGTAGTTCCGGTTGTACCCGTTGTTGTAGTTCTGATCGGAATCGGAGGTTGACTGGTTGTCAGAATTCGTCGTTTGCTGGTCGTAAGAATCGGCGCTGGCGTTGTCGCTGTAGTCTGAATAGTTGTTGTTGCCAGAGTAATAGTCGTTTCGATTCTGATAATAGCTGTTGTTGTCTTGATAGCGGTTCTGCCCATCGTACCGGTTTTGATTGTATCGCCCCTGTCCATACTGCCGATCCTGATAGGAGTACCTGTCCTGATTGTAGTTGTTTCGATTGTTATACGTCCGCTGACCGTCGCGGTTGTATCCCTTTCCGTACGGATAGCGGTTGTCTCCCGACCGGTTGTGTTCGCTTCCTCGACCGGTCATGCCCAGATTGAGCGTCTGCGGGTCGTTGAGGTCGAGCGTTTTGGACCGGTTCTTTTTATTGAACTGCCCGGAGGACGAATCGCCAAAACCGTCCAGACGTTCCGGCAATTCCTCATTGGAATTGAGAATCTGATCAATGTTTTCGTTGTCGTTTTGTTCAGAACCGGGGTTTAAAGGTTGTTCGTTCTGATTGTCATTGGCAGGGTTTTCATAATCGTCAAACATGCTAATAAACCTCCAATAAATAATTTGAAAAGCTGGGAGGGGTTTTAATCTTTTGAATTAACAGGCAGGATTTATGAATTAGTGTAAATTTCTGATTTTCATCAATAATATATAATTATAATCAAAATTTCAGAAATGAAAAGAGGGGGGGAGGGAGGAGTTGGGGGAATTCGGAATTCGTAATGCGGAATGCGGAATTACGCAAGCGGGGACGAGGGAGGATTGGTTTAATCAAAGATGAGCGCTTGCGCGGGGAATGCGGCGGCTTGACGCCGCCTTGTCCAATGCCCCGCTAATAGACTTGGATGAGCCGGGACTCGTCAGACCCCTGCCGCAAAAGATAAATTTTAAGCCGCAAAGAACGCAAAGGACGCATAGTTTTTAAAACTTAGCGAACATCCTCCGCAACTCCGCGTCTCCGCGTGAGATTTCCGGGGGCTTACGCACCCCGGCTCGCTTAAAATCGTGTACTAGCGGCGTCTCATTCCGCCGTAAACTTCAGTACAATGTCCTTGCCGGTCGACATGGCGTCGGTTTTCGGGAGGAGAATGAAGTTGTCGGTAATCGTCGCGTGGAGGTCTTTGCTGGATTCGTCAACGACGACGTTTCTAACCCGTTTGGGCAGGAACTGGAAGATCGGGCGGCCGTCTTTGGTCGGCTCTTCCTTGCAGACGCCCTTGAACGAGTCCGCGCCGTTAAGCGGGACGATCGTCAGCGTCCATTCGGTTCTGCCGTCGTCAAGCTTCTTGGACGTCAGCTTCTGCTTCCAGGCTTTGTTGTTCGGCTTCATTGCGTTCTGCCAGGCGGGGTCGCCGTACAGAGCAACCATGTTCTGATCGAAGCCCATGCAGTAAACAAATTCCAACGTCTTTTTATCCAGAGACTTAAACTTCTCCATCTCTTCTTCCGAGAGTTTCGGCATGATCTGAATCATGTTCATCTGGTTCAGACCGCCGGTGAACCCTCTCGCGTTGACGTATTCCGGGAAAATGCGGTTGATGTGCCACGTAATCGCCTGATTGTTGGCGAAGAAGGCTTCCGCAGCGGTAAAGCGGCCGGGCTGCTCAACGTAATAGTCTCTCAGACCCCAGCCCATGTACCCGAAGAAGGTGGGCTGAACGTATCCCGCCATCATGTTGACGCCGCCGGAATGAATGTGCGCCAGCGCCATCGCGTCCGGCCCGTCAATGTTGCCAATGAGGCAATTCCCGACAGCCAGATAAACCTTGGAGTTCGTATGCGTGATGGGGAACTCTTCTTTGTCTTTGGTTCTGCCGTAAAGCTGACCGTTTTTGGAGAAGAAATAGCCGTTTTCGTAGCTGTAGCCGATTTGCCAGTCGCGGGGGGAGGCGTGCCCGGAGGTCATGAAGAGCTGATTCTTCCCATAGGCGTCGGCGATGGCGTGAGTCGTGTCGTCGGGTCCGTCGCGGCGTTCCTGATACGTTCC
>JAZUMX010000453.1:0-2411 GCA_045603865.1 Thermoguttaceae bacterium | reverse complement strand
GATTGGAAGGCGGTAATGGAGTGAGCGAAGCGAACGGAATTACGCAGTTCGCCGTAGGCGAACCAAAACGCCGCGAAGCGTGCAAACCCAACCGACGAAGCCGAAAACCTTCCCCGGATGGACTCCGCCCTCGGAGTCCTTCTTGACGGCGTAGCCGTCAAGGAAAAGCGGAAGCCTCCAAAAAACTTGAGAACGTGAAAAGCCCCTCCGACCCGCTGGATCGCGGCTGTCTCAGCCGCCGAAGAAGCCTCACGCGAAGTTCGCAAAGTTTTAAAAAACGAGTGCGACGGCAAGCCGTCGCACTCCATATTCCCCTCTCTTGCAATTTAATCTCGATTGTAGTAAACTGGAATCAAAACGTCTGAAAAACGATTTCAATTTACCTTATCTAACCATATTACCCCAAAACACCATGTCGGATTTTGATATTACTGTCGCAGGGCATATTTGTTTAGACGTCATTCCTCAACTGCTGGCGGGAACGACGGCAGAGAACGTGTTCTGTCCCGGAACGCTTCGGACGGTCGGACCGGCAACGCTGTCGACCGGCGGGGTTGTTTCGAATACCGGGCTTTCTCTGTTTCAAATGGGATTTCGCGTTCAGATGGCGGGCAAAGTCGGCGACGACCCGCTGGGGGCGACGCTGCTGGATATTCTCAGGAAAAAAGACCCGGCTTTGACGGCGGGCATGATTGTTTCTCCCGGGCAGAACACATCGTATACGGTCGTTCTCAACCCGCCGGGAATCGACCGGGCGTTTCTGCACTGTCCGGGCGTCAACGACGTCTTTACGGCGGACGAACTCAATACGCAGCAAATCGCCGCAGGGCGAATTCTTCATTTTGGGTATCCGCCGTTAATGCGCGGCATTTACTCAGACGGCGGGGCCGGGCTGGCGGAGAAGTTCAGACAGGTTCAGACGCTTGGGCTGCTGACGTCGCTGGACATGGCAAACCCCGACCCGTTGGGCGAGTCCGGGCGGGTAGACTGGATAGCGTGGCTGAAAACCGTCTTGCCGACCGTTGACGTGTTTCTGCCGTCTTTTGACGAGATTCTGCTCATGACAGACAAGCCGCGGTACGACCAGCTCTGCGAGAAACAGGTCAATCCCGCCGCTGCGTCCAGTTTGGAGGAAATCCGAGCCGTCTCCGCCAAACTGACGGACTGGGGCGCGAAAATCGTCGTCATGAAACTGGGGGATCAGGGCTTGTACGTCCATGCGTCCAACGATTTATCGGCTCTGCAGACCCGCAGCAAATGGACGGCGTTTGACTGGTCGAGCTGGCGCGGAATCGACCTCTATTCGCCCTGTTACGACGTCCCGGTTGTCGGAACGACGGGGTCAGGCGACGCAACTGTCGCCGGGTTCCTCGCCTCGCTGATTAAAGACCTTTCGCCGGAAGACGCGCTCAACGCCGCCGTTGCAACCGGCGCGTGCAACGTTCAAGCCGCCGACGCCGTCAGCGGCGTTCCCAGCTGGGAGACGGTTTTGGCGAATTCCAGACGTTGGGGTAAAAAGAAGGGAATAGGGAGTAGGGAATAGGGAGTAGTTGTTTATTTTTCCCGCTCTTGACAAATTTCACGAACAGAATATAATACAGATACGTATTAACCTATACACAACATCTGATATGGGAACGAATTGGATTCGACCGGGCAGATGAAACGTGCGTCGCGTATCGAGGTTGGTCTGAGGGCCTCGTAAAAATCAGACTGAAACATAATTGCCAAAACTAACATGGCTCTGGCTGCTTAGAAAAAGTTGCCCATGCTGAGGAGGCTCGCCGAAGGCGTCCGACTGCAGGTTGTAATTTCGGATCGTTTTCCGTCGCTGGCAGGCACGCGGTTAACCAAATTTTGCTCCCGCCTGGTTCCAAAGGAAGGCTGTCATTGGTCGTCCGAGCGATAAGACTCAAATTGATGACTACATACGTAGAGGCGCCCGCGGACTCGTCGCGGGACGGGGGTTCAATTCCCCCCGTTTCCATTCATCGCCTTCTTGCCCTGTCCGCAAGAGGGCTTTTTTATTGACCATATAGCCCAATTCCTCAATACCGAGAGCCAAACCGGGTTCCGCCGTCTTTTTCCCAAAAAAATCGGGAAAAACGGCTCTGCCGGTCTGGTATTATTGCGCCGATGGTATATAATAAAACAGTGAGTTACAAGTTGCAAGACAGTGGAGAGGTTAGTCAGATTCGTTTAGCGCGGTTCTGACTTACTACTGACCACTTACCACTAAACACTTACCACTTAACTACGATGAACATTTTCGAAAAGATTATTACGCGAGAGATCCCGTCAGATATCGTCTACGAAGACGAAATGTGTCTGGCGTTTCGCGACGTGAATCCGCAGGCGCGGGTTCACGTGTTGGTTATTCCCATGGTGTGCGTTCCGTCTACTAACAACAT
>JAZUMX010000452.1:0-6783 GCA_045603865.1 Thermoguttaceae bacterium | reverse complement strand
CTCCTTAGCTCAGTTGGTAGAGCAGTTGACTCTTAATCAACGGGTCACAGGTTCGAGCCCTGCAGGAGGTACTTTAAGCCCTTGCGATATTTCGCGAGGGCTTTTTTTATCTCGCGGTATCTCCGAATTTTTAAGGACTTGCGGAAAATTTTGTTCGATGTCGCTAATTACTTCAACCGTCTGCGTCTGCATGTTTTGCGACCTAATGTCTGCCTCTTGTCTATCTGAGAGGCGTTTTTGCTTATTGCCCGATCTGTAAAAATGAATGACGCTTTATCTCCATTCAATCTTTTTTTACTCTTTTCTTGACTTTTCTATATTATGATGTATAATATAGAAAATTATCCGAATTCGGCTCCCGTATGAGCGAGTGGGAATAGAGAAACAGCATTTTGATTTGCTAAAAGCTGTATTCTCCTGGAACGTCAGAAGCTCTCGGGGTTATAACGTTTTTTATTCAAAGGACTTCAGATGAAAGTAATGGTAACCGGCGGCGCCGGGTATATTGGTTCAGTGGCAACGGAAATGCTGGTTGAATCCGGCTACGACGTTGTGGTTTTCGACAACCTGTTTCAGGGACATCGCGCGGCGGTTCACCCGGGCGCAACGTTTATTCTGGGCGACCTGGCAGACAAGGCGCAAATCGACGCTGCTTTTGAGGCGCACCCGGACATCGAAGCGGTGATGCATTTCGCCGCCTATTCTCTGGTGGGCGAATCCATGCAGAATCCGTTTAAGTACCTGGACTGCAACGTAACCAACGCGCTGCGGCTGCTGGAAAGCATGGACGAACACGGCGTCCGGAAGTTTATCTTGTCGTCAACCGCCAACCTGTTCGACGACCCGGAGACCATCCCGATTACCGAAAAAGAACGCATCGTTCCCGGCAGTCCGTACGGAGAATCCAAGGCGATTATCGAACGCTTCCTGCATTGGCTGGACAAAACCGGCAAGATTAAATATTGCGCCTTGCGGTACTTCAACGCGGCGGGGGCGTCTGAAACCCGCGGGGAAGACCATCACCCGGAAACCCACCTCATTCCGCTCGTCTTGCAAGTTGCATTGGGACAGCGCGACCGGCTCAAGATTTTCGGCGACGATTACGACACGCCAGACGGAACTTGCGTTCGAGATTATATTCACATCAAAGACCTCGCTCAGGCGCACATCCTCGCTTTGAACGATCTGGATAAAGGAAGTCGAAAATACAACCTCGGCAACGGCGCCGGCTATTCCGTCAAACAGGTTATCGAAGCCGCTCGACAGATTACCGGACATCCGATTCCCGCCGACGTCGTCGACCGCCGCCCCGGCGACCCTGCTACCCTCATTGCCGGGTCGGAAACGATTCGCAAAGAACTCGGCTGGGAACCCAAGTATCCGAGTATCGAAGCGATTGTCGAAACCGCCTGGAACTGGCACAAGAATCATCCAAACGGATACGGAGATTAGTAAGGCAGTAGGCAAGAGGCAGTAGGCAGTAGTAAGTTTTAAGTGGTAAGTGGCAAGTGGTAAGTTTATTAAGACGCTTGCGCCCTAACCACTAACCACTAACCACTAACCACTAACTACTATGCACTAACAACCAGTAATATGTCCCAACCCGCTTCCCCGCTGGTAACTGTCGGAGTTTGTACGTATAAGCGTCCAGAAGGCATTGCAAAGTGCCTTCGGAGCCTTATTGACCAGCAGACATCGTTTCCGTTTGATATTGTCGTAACGGAAAACGACGCTACCCAGGGGTCAAAGGCGATAATCGAACAGATTGCGGATGAGGCGAAAGAAAAAGGAATTGAGATTCGCTATTTTTGCGAACCGGAGCCGAACATCGCCATTGCGCGCAACCGCTGCGCTGCTCAATGCCGCGGAGAGTTTCTCGCCTTTATCGACGACGACGAATGGGCGAATCCCGATTGGCTGGAAAAGCTGGTCGAAGTTCAGCGGGAGTACGATGCCGACGCAGTTTGGGGAAGCGTAATTCAGCATTATGAACCCGATTTCCCGGAATATCTAAAAAATCTTAGCGATATAAACGGCTTTTTTCAAGAGGGGCAAAAGCTGGAATCTGTTTCGACAAATTCCACCTTGTATCGTTATTCGTTATTGCAAACTCGTGAAGGTCCTTTTGACAAATCATGGGGACGAACGGGGGGCGAGGATTCCGATTTGGCTTTTTATCTGTTTCAAAAGAAAAGCGCTTTAATGATAAAAACCTTTAAAGCAGAAGTGCATGAAGCCAATCCGCCGTCTCGCGCCAAATATTCATTTTATTGGAAGCGCCGCTATCGTGAATCCATGGTCGCCGCCCGATTGTTTGATAAATACTATTATCGATTGATGGGATTGAAAGCCAATGGAATTCATGTTTTGTCGGCATTGTCATCGTTAATATATCGGACGCTGTTATTGCCCTTTACCCCGCGCCGTTCTTTGATATCAATTGGGCTGAGCATAGCGACAATTATGGGAACCGTCGGGTTTTATTTGGGATTTGACAACTTTAAGTACAATTAATATTTAGATCAATGAATCCAATTCGATTATTATATTACAAAATACGATACGGTTTACCAATTTGGCTGGACAATAAAATGTCCTTCCCCTGGATTCGCGTATATAAGCATATGTACTTTACATCCAGTTTTAAGGCGCAAAAAGAAGCCGTTATTCGTCTTTATGAAATTGCGACGGGTCATTCGTTCAATATTGACGATCCCCAAACTTTTAATGAAAAGATTCAGTGGCTAAAACTGTATTGGAGAAATCCGCTCATTACGCAATGTGCAGACAAGTATCTGGTTCGAGATTATATCGCGCAGCGCTTGGACGAGTCTTTTTTGCCCAAGTTGCTGGGAGTGTATGATAATCCTCGCGAAATTGACTTTGACGCTCTGCCCAATAAGTTTGCGTTGAAAGTCAACTGGGGGTCAGGACAAAACGTTATCTGCAAAGATAAAAGCAAGCTCAATATTCCAGACGCCATTAAGAAACTGAAAACCTGGCTTACGCGACCGCATAACCACTATTATTATTCGATGGAATGGGGATATAAAAACATCCCGCCCAAGATTGTTTGCGAGGAGTATTTGGACTTCCTGGACGCCGCGCCGAGGGTGTACAAAGTTATGTGCTTTAACGGAGAACCAAAAGTCATCCAGTTGGTTATGGATGACAAAACCCCTTCCGAAACAATTAATTACTACGATTCGCAATGGAATCTTTTGCCGTTTAAGCAAAATTATCCGACAAACAGCGCCGAGATTCCGCGTCCAAAACAGCTTGACCAGATTTTGGAAATCGCTAAAAAGCTCAGTCAGCCGTTTCCCTTTGTTCGGGTTGATTTGTACGAAGCCCCAACCCGAATTTATTTCAGCGAGTTGACGTTTTACTCTGACGCCGGCACTGCGTTATTTGATCCGCCGGAATGGGATAAAATACTTGGCGACTATCTCCAGCTGCCGGAACCGTTCAATGCTGACAAGCAGACGTCCTGACGATGTTAAAATGCGTTTCCAACCAGAAAACATCGTTAAGAGATTGCAGTGTCTGGAAGGTAACGCCTTGCTTTTGACTTATCTGATCGACTGATTATCAGATAAGTCAATTCATGCAGCTGATTGCATCTCAAGCGCTTACAGTAGATTCCGACCGCTTTTTCAGATTTTATTTGAATTTTTTCTATCGCATATTGATTTTTTCTTTAAATTGTGCATAATAGAGAGTAGAGCGTCAAAGACAAAGTTGTTACTATTGTCTTTGAACGCTCAAAATGAATCGTTGAAGACGTTTTTTGCAACATGTTAAATTGAATCAGCTATGGGAATTCGTTTTTATTGTCCGAACGGTCATAAACTTCACGTTAAAGAATTTCAGGCGGGCCGCCGAGGCGTTTGCCCTTATTGCGGCGTAGACGTCGACATCCCTCTGACCAGCACGCGCGAGTCGAGTAAAGGGAAATCAGCGCATAAGCGGACAGACGAGGAAGAAGTCAACTTAAACGCCATTGCGCCTAATGCCGCTCCAGACGCGCTCAGCAGCGTAAACTATAATCATGCCGTTACAGAACCGGCTGAGGGCGCCAGTTTTACCTCCGCCAGACAGGACAGAGAAATTGAGCTTTCCGCGCCGCTTGAACGTCCTGTTGTGATTCCGGAACCGGCTCCTGCCGCCAGCGCTCCAAAGACGGATCCGTTTGCAGAAGCCCCCAAAGCTCTTTGGTACGTTCGACCTGCCGCCGGCGGTCAGTACGGACCAGCTACAGCGGAAATTATGAAAACCTGGTTGGACGAGGGACGCGTTTCTGACGACTCGATGGTTTGGCGCGAAGGCTGGGACAACTGGAAAAATGCTGCGGACGTCTTTGAACAGATCACGCCCAACAAAATTGATCTGCACTTGTCCGGCGTTATCAATAAACAAAAGCTTAAAACAGAAACGTCGTCCCGATCCAAACATTCCGCGCCAGCTCAGGGCGTTCAAAACCCAGTTCAAACAGACGAAAACGCATTTCGCGGGCAAAATTCGTCTGCTGCTGCAGACGCCGTCCCCGCCATTCCCGGTACAAAGCCGTCGTTTTGGAAAGACTATAAACTCCTTGCCGTTATCGGCGAAGGGCTTGTTATTATCGGCTTGATTATCGCGTTAGTTTTGAAGTAATTTTGTTCCCTCCCTCCTGCCTGTTATCCTGCCATGAAACTGTCGATTGTCATTCCCGTTTTGAACGAAGAGGAAAGCCTCGAAAAACTGTTACAGGAAATTTCCGAAGTCGCCCTGGCGAACGAGTACAACGACTTGGAAATCGTTTTTATCGACGACGGGTCAACGGATACGTCGTGGTCTGTCATTGAGAAAATGGCGAAGGAAGACAGTCGCGTTCGCGGGATTCGATTCCGTCGCAATTTCGGGAAAGCGGCGGCTCTTCAGGCGGGTTTTTGCGAAGTTACTGGCGACATTGTCATTACCATGGACGCCGACCTTCAGGACGACCCGCACGAAATCCCCAATTTTCTGGCGAAAATGGACGAGGGGTTCGACTGCGTCAGCGGCTGGAAAAAGGTTCGGCACGACCCTTGGCACAAGGTTTACCCGTCTCGCGTTTTTAACGCTATGGTCAGCCGCCTGACAGGCGTCGTTCTTCACGACCACAACTTCGGCATGAAATCCTATCGCCGCAGCATCTTTGACGAGGTTACCCTCTATGGCGAAATGCACCGGTTCGTGCCGGTTCTGGCGGGTTCTCGAGGATACAAAGTCAGCGAGATAGTCATCAACCATCGCGCCCGGGAATTCGGAAAATCGAAGTACGGATTCACCCGCATTTTCAAAGGATTTATGGACTTGCTGACGGTTAAATTTGTAACGTCTTACGGTCAGCGTCCTCTGCACGTCTTGGGCAACATCGGCATGGGCTCGTTCTGCCTGGGCGGGCTGGGCGTGTTCGTCATGGCTTTGCTGTGGATTTTAACTCGCTGCAGCGGCAAGATTGCAGCTTGCTGCGGAGGCGTGTTCCACGTTTCAGACCATGCTGCGTTTGTCCTGTTCTCCGCGCTGTTTATTATCGTTGGCGCGCAGTTCCTCTGCGTCGGCTTGCTTGCGGAACTTCTCACTGCGTTCAACCAGAAGCCGGGAACGAACTACAGCATCAAAGAACGGGTTTAAATTGAACTCGAAAGGTCTTTGAGTTAGGAGTGAGGAGTGCGTAGCCGCACGGGCGAGAGGACGAGGTTATGCCTCCGAAAAAGCCTGTTTCGGCGCTACCCGCTTCCAATCGGGAACCGACCCTGTCGGCGCAAAGCGCTCCTCAATGGTTGTGTGTACACAAATCGCACTCGGCTTGCTAACCTCTGTGAACGGACTGACCTTGAAATAACGTTACGAACCAATTTGCCGGATTAACCTGCTTTTTTATACTCAGTTACAATGTCAAACGAACAATCCATTCTGGACGAATTCCGCTGTATTTTAAACAATTATATTCCTGACAACTTTAAAACCAACAGCGCTAAAGGTTTTTTTGAGGCTGCCCAAAGTGGTAATCTTGATCAAATTAAAGATCTTCTAAAGCAGGGAAAAGACGATGTCAATATAAAAAATTGCACTTGTAAGATAATAGAATATGCCGTCTACAGACATAATCTGGAAATAATCCAATGGATCATGGAACAGGGAGTTGACGTCAACACAAAAGATGAAAAAGGTTGGACAGCCTTGCATTTCGCCGCTGAAATTGGGGAAATGGAATTGGCTCGATTTTTCGTTGAACATGGCGCTGACGTCAATGCAAAAAACAATGAAGGTTGGGTAGTAATACACTCTGCCGCCTGGAGCGGGAGTCTGGAACTGGTTCAATGGCTCGTTGAACAGGGCGCTGACCCCAACGCAAAAGACAATGAGGATTGGTTAGTCATTTATTCTGCCGCTCAAAGCGGGAATCTGGAACTGGTGCAATGGCTCGTTGAACAAGGCGCTGACCCCAACGCAAAAGACAATACCGATTGGATGGTCATACATTCCGCCGCACGAAGCGGGAGTCTGGAACTGGTTCAATGGCTCGTTGAACAGGGCGCAGACATCCATGCAAGAGACAAGACCGGTTGGACGGTTTTACACTCTGCTGCTCAAAGCGGGAGTCTTGAATTGGTTCAATGGCTCGTTGGACAGGGCGCTGACCCCAACGCAAAAGACAATACCGGTTGGACGGTCTTTGATTCTGCCGATGACAGCAGGGATTATGAACTGCTTCAATGGTTTCTCAACTATTACTCAATAAAATAAATATTCTAT
>JAZUMX010000451.1:0-4607 GCA_045603865.1 Thermoguttaceae bacterium | reverse complement strand
GCCAGCCGAAAGTATCAGTTTGATCCTCAGCTGGTTCCTCCGCCCAACGAAAACGGCGGAACGGCGGTCTGCACGCACCAAATGACGGCGAAGCCCAAACGTTTGTGCAACTTCGCGTACGGGTCGCAGTATCAGAATATGCCCAAGTTGAGCATTCCAACGCTGGGCGTTCCGCAGGCGGGGAAGACGTTCTGGATGACGATGCTTTACTGGCAGCTCAACAACGGGTATTCCAGCCAGTCGAAAGACATGGTTATCGTCCCAACGGCGGCGACGGCGGATTTGCAAAAGTCGGTTGACGAACTTGTCAACAAGCGACATCTTTTGCCGGCGACGCAGCGTGACAGAATCCCGTATCCGATGATGTTCCAGTATACAGACCACGACCCGCTTGGCAGAACGAAGGTTTTGACGTCTGTGTTTGACTATTCCGGAGAAGTAACCACCGACGTTGCGGCGGAAGATTTTCGCCGTCAGCGGGCGTTGGCGTCCGATGCGTGTTTGTTCTTTATTGACCCCACTTATCCGTGGGAACCGCAGGCGGCGGCTCTGGAACGGTTCAATTCCGATTTGAGAACGCAAAAGCAGATTCAGCAATGGCGATCGCTGCGTCTGCCGATTGCGTTGTGCTTAACGAAAATCGACTTGCTGCCAACCATTCCCAACTGGGACAACGCGTGGGGCAAAGCCGCCAAGTTCTATTCTGACATGGAAAAAATCGACCCGACGGGCGAAGGGCTTTCCAAGTCGATTATCGAACAGCGCAGCGCGTTGGTTGACGAACTTCGCAAAGATATCTGGCCCGAATGGGACATGGACGCTCAGATTAAAAAGCTTTTTGGCGGGCGTCACATGTACTTCCCCATGACAGCCGTCGGTTTGGAAGGCAGCGGAGAAACCGACCTGGCTGTCCGAACGTTGTCTCCGTTCGGTTTGGCAGAACCCTTGTACTGGGTCATGGAAATGAACGGATTCCCGACGCTGTAGCAATTAGCAATTGACAATTAGCAATTAGCAATTACGCAAGCGATTTACCAACATTAACCTTTAACTATTATTAAAACTCATAATCATGTCCTGGCCAGCGCCTTCACAATTCAGTATAATGCTTCAGCAGCCGCAGATTGCGTTTCGCGATATTCAGTTGCAGCAATGTCAAATCGAGAGAAACGAATTGAACCTTCCCCGTCCGTGGGCAGGGGCTTTTGCGGTTGTCTATAAGGCGATTTATCCCAACAGGGCTTTGCAGGCGGTTCGTGTATTTTCGACGGAGTCTCCTGAACGGCGTGAACGCTATTTCCGTACGTATGAGTATCTCAAAGGGCGGAAGATGAAATGCCTTGTCAACTTCCAGTATTTGGACGACAGCATTCGCTGCACGGACGGCCGCTGGTACCCGATGATCTTGATGGATTGGGTTGAAGGCGACACGCTCTTCAAGTGGGTGAATAAAAAATGCTCAGAACGCAACGGCGCTGCGTTGTCTGCCGCGGCGGACTGCTGGCTGTCGTTGACGCGCGAGCTGACCGAGGCGCAGGTGGCGCACGGCGATTTACAGCACAACAACATCATCGTTACGCCGGAAGGACGTCTGAAGCTGGTCGACTACGACTGCATGTCCGTCCCCGGTCTGTTTGGGCGCCGCAATCTGGAAATCGGCGTTCAGCCGTATCAGCATCCCAAACGAGGGCAAAATACGTTGTTGTCGCCGGAACTGGACAGATACTCAACCATTGTGATTTATCTGGGGCTCAAAGCGTTGTCTTTGGATCCGGCGCTGTGGGACAGAGCGGTGTTACAAACCGGCAACGATAAAATCCTGTTCCGGGTTGAGGACTTCCAAAATCCGCAGCAAAGCGCGACCGTTCAGACGCTGCTCAAGTTTCCCAACGAAACTGTTCAGAAGTTGACTTCTGAGCTGTTTTATCGATACGCAACCGGACCGCTGGAGGCGGTTCCGTCGTTGTGGGATTTGGTCAATCCGTACAAGGAGATAGAAGCTTGGCTCAAGGCGGGCGACTATTCCAAGGCGGTTGACGCCTTAAATCAGCGCGGTCGTTTTTTGGACGCGCCAGACTATCTCAAACCCGCTATTCAAAAAGCGTATGAAGAGGTTTGCGTGAAGAAGGCGCGGGAAGGCTGGTCGACGATTCCTCGCGTTGTGAACGAAACGATTGACCGCCGCGTTACAAAGACTGGCGACGCCATTATGACCAAGGCGCAGCCGGGCGTTCCCCCTCTGCCTCCGGCGGATATGAAATGGTATTTCGACGCCAAAAAACGCGTTCAGCTGCTCGACAGGCTGGCGCAGTCGGTCAACAATTCTTCCTCTCGAGAAACAATGTGCTATTCCGGGGAAAGAACGATTGTTCAGATTGCCGCCCAGCTTCCCAAAGAGTACGTATATTCGCTTCGTCCTCGAGTTGAGGCGGCGAAAGTGCGAGTGCTGAATCTCGACCATCTTATCAGCGTCATTCGGAAATCGCCGGACGACGAGGTCGCCATTCACAAGGCGTACAAGATGGTTAAAAAAGTTCAATGCGAAACGATTATCCCGCCGGAATTCCGGCCGCGAGTCGAGTTGGCGGAATCGCGTTACAAGTACGTCAAAAAGATTCTTGCCATTCAGGACAATCTTCCGTTGAACGAACTTGACGCCGCCATTTTGGAAGCATGGAACGGTCGCGTTCTCAGCGGCTGCAAACAGGTGGAGCAGTGGGAACAGCGTTACAACGACGCCGTCGCCCGACGAAATCTGTTCCAAAAGCTGCAGGACGCCATCGGACGCGACGCTCGTGAGGAAGTTGTTGCTCTGATTAACGACCCGCTGATGAAAAATTATCCGCTGCCCAAGCAGTGGACGATGTACGTCAACAAGTCCAAAGACCTCGTCGAAAAGGCTCAGCCGCTGGAAGACGCTCTGAAAAATAACGATCCAGCGCCGTTCGTTCAGGTTTTCGACGCCCGCATTTTCCGCGATTATTCAGATCGTTATGAACCGTATTTCAAAAAGGTTCTTCGCTGGGCGAACGAACATCTGGTAGATTTGGAAACCGTCGGATTGAAAGCCGCCATGGGTCGCGCTGGCATTATTTTGTCGGACAAATCCAAGGGCGAGTATCGCTTGCGCTGGACGTGGCCTCATCCGAGATTTTCTGATGTTTGCGTTTTGGGCGTTACAAAACGGCAGTTGAGCGAGGCTGACCGCCCGGACGACGCAGACGTCGCGTTTATTGAAAAAATCGAAATTACCCGCGAACAGTGGGACGCCGCCGGCGGAAGCTGGCTCTTTACGCAGTCGCTTGAAGCCAGCGAGGCGTTTATTTCTGTTTGGGCGGAAATTGATTTGGGATTTACTAAAATTTATACTCAGCCCTTTACGTTAGGACAACTGGAAAAACGAAGCAAGGGTTGGATTTGGTAATATGGCACATCAACTTTACATAACGCACTGCACGCGCGGATCGTCGTATTTCAGTTCAGCGGAAGACAAAGCTCCTGAACGGGCGTCGGTTCCGCTGGGATATTCCGTTCGAAGCGCGTCGGCGGAGACAGAAGACGCTCGGAAAATCTATTCGGCGATTGAATTCCAGATGTATTATCATCTGCCGATGGACGGATCCGCTTCAGATATTGCCGCAGAGAAATTCCCGCGTCGATTCTTCTATCTTCCATCGGTGGACGGCCGCCCTGTTATTGGCTGCGTTTCGTATCGCAAAGAAGATTCCGCCGGGCGTCCGGGTTCCTATTTCGCTCACGTTTTGTACGGCGACGGGGAAAAGCCCTGGGCAAGCCGGACGGTTTTGCAGATGTACAATTCCAACTTCTGGCGTGCGGCAGACGGCGACGACGTTCCTGCATCGCTGCCGACGCTGGACATGGCTTCTGTTACACAGTTAACTGATGGCAGTCCGATTTCCGATTCCGTTTTTGAAAACTGGATTAGCGGGAAGACGGAATGGAAAACCTCTGTCAACGGCGAAGAAATGGTTATTCGTCCGGAACTGTTTGAGCAATTCTTTACAGGCGCGTTGTCGGTCTGGAAAGACGCGTCAAAGAAGATTATTCTGGTTGCCGATTCCGATACCGCAGCGTTGTTCTATTACGGAGCGCTGCGTCTGGCGCCTGGCGGATGGGGGACTCACGCGGCGTTTTCCACGTATGAAAGCGCTCCGATGGACTTTCCCGGGCGCTTGTGCGCGACGACGTTCTTCAATCCGCTGAAAAACGATTTGCCGTCTGAAATGTATACGGGGCATTTCGTTTTCAACGTTTTTACCGGACGTCAAAGCCCGCTGGAAGCGAAACCCTCCTCGGTCTTGCTGCCATCGTTGCCGGGGGAATCGGTTCAGTACCCGTTGTCGGACAAGGGCGAATGTTCTTATACCAAAACCATTTTAAACCGTCTGAAAACCAACTCGTGGGCGGGCGTGAGCGCTCTTCAGCAGCTTTCTGCCGCCATGGGACTAAAGCCGGGCGGGAATCCGGACGCGGTTATCGCAACGGAATTTGTTTTGACCCATCAGGTCGGATTGACGTTGAGGCTAATTTCTCAGGGAAACCCTGCTGACGTCGTTTATCTAAACCGCTCGTTCAGCCCGGACGTC
>JAZUMX010000450.1:0-1702 GCA_045603865.1 Thermoguttaceae bacterium | reverse complement strand
CTAACGAACTGAGAAAAGCGCTCGGAATCATGCACAACGACCGCCGGTTCGCCCGCGACGCCTACGCGCTCAAAGCCATGAGTTCATCGAAACAGGAGATTCGGGCGATATTTGGAAAACGCGATACGGAAGGCAAGCCGGCGCTTCCCAGCCGACTTCTGTTCAACAAGGGCGAGGAAAAAGACAAGATGGCGAAATTTGCCGCTCAGGCGTTTCGTTTCTTTAATGAAAAGCAGCCTCTTCCAAAGTTTTTTATGGAAGAACCCGGCTTGCAAGAGTCCGAGTCGCTCATTGAATATATCAATTGGGCGAAAGACGCTTTGTCTGGCGGAGCGTTAAAAGGCGTTGTAAGCGAAGTTTCCGCAACGAAACTTAGAGACTATATTCAATGTCCATTCCGATTTTACCTCAAACACGTTTTGAAAGTTCAGCCGGCAGACTACGCCGTTAGCGAGCTGACTTCGCTTTCGTTCGGGACGTTTGTTCATCAGGTTTTACAGGAATGGGCTCAGAAAGAGCTGAACAGAGGTCGAACCGACTGGCGCATTCCCGCTGACGAGTTGTCAGAGGTTCTGAGTGACATTGTTGACAAAATCTACCATCGGTCCTATCCAGACAGCGTTTTGCCGGGGATTGTTATTCAAAAAGAGATTATCAAGCAGCGACTGAAATCCTTTGCCGAGTTCCAGTCTACATGGGATGGAGAGATTATCGCCGTTGAACATCCGTTTGAACAGGTTGTGAAACTCAGCAAATCCAAAAAAGATACGATAACGCTCAAAGGGAAAATTGACCGCATCGACAGAAAGCCGGACGGAACGATTATCTTATTGGACTACAAGACGGGTAAAACCGACCCTTACGATGACCATATCGATAAAAACAAGAAACAGGTTCAGGGAGACAATCACTTAAAGTGGGTAAATCTTCAGCTGCCGGTATATCGACAGATTATTCTTGCCAATCGAGACCAGTTTGACTGGATGACGCCTGACACAGTCGTTCAGGTTGGTTATATTACTATCCCCTACGATGAAAAAGCGTCAGTAAAAAATCCCTGCGAACAACCGGGAAGCAGATCAAAGAAGCGCGTTTGGGACGACAAGGTCTTTTCTGACGCTGAAAAATACACAACGGAGATTTTGACTAATATTTACAACGGCGTTTTCTGGCCGCCAACGCCAACCAAAGATATCGAGTATGACGACTACGCTGATTTCGTCAGTTGGCTGGAAAGAAAAGAAGACGAATGGAATAGCTGACAATTAATCGGCTTTTATCTTCTCGATTTTAATAAACCGCAAACAACATTTTTCCAGGATTCCACGACCATGAAAAATAATCAAAACAAAGCTTCACAGTTGTTCAATCGACGAAGTTTTTTGGCAGGCGCGTCTGCCGCCGCCGGTTTGTTTTTCCTTCCTCGCAGCGTTTTTGCCGATTCCCCAGACGACGTTGTTCTTCGGGCGGCTATCGTCAGCGACGTCCATTACAAAAACAGACGCGACACGCCGGAAGTCGAGCGGTTGGAACGCATGCTCCAGTTCGTCAACGAGTACTCTGCGTCACAGCCGTACAAGAATTTTGACGTCCTGATGATTGGCGGCGACATGTCCGACAACGGCAGGGTTGACCAAAGCGGGCTGCTTCGCGATTCGCTTAAAAGGTATCTCAAGCCGGAAACGAAATGGATTTTCTGCAT
>JAZUMX010000449.1:0-2437 GCA_045603865.1 Thermoguttaceae bacterium | reverse complement strand
TGAACGAATAATTGTCTCCCAAAGAGAACGTTGCGTACTGGTTGGCGTCTATGGATTGGTCTGTTTTGAACTCGTCGGCAAAAATCAGCTTGCCAGAATCGTCAAACAGTTCCAAAATGAAATCGGTCATCTGGTTGCCCTGAGAGCCGTAACCGCCAATGGAGACGCTGTCATACCTGACGCTTCCCGACGGAATGTTAAAATCGATTACTGACGAATAACCCTGATTGAGGTAGTCGTCGCCGCTGCCGTTGGTGTACCAAACGTCGCCCATGCCCGTTCCCGTACCGTCAAACAGATAGGTCAGAGCGCGGGCAGACCCGCGAGTCGCCCCTTCTGTAACAAACGACGCGGATGTTGGACGAACGATATTGTCTGCATGCATCGGTTCATTGTACTTTTCAGGAGTTGTTGCCACGGCTGTATCAATCGTATTGAAATAAACTTCCGCAAAACCGATTCTGTCGCCGCCGCCCCCAACGCCTCTGAAGTTGCTTGTAACAGTCATTTTAACCTTTGCCACGCCGTCAACTTCCGGGAACGAAAAATAGTTATAAACTCCGTTGGATGCATCCCACATTTTAAAGCTGTATTGGGAGGCGTCCGCAACGGAAATTGCGTTTCCATTCGCATCCAGAAATTCCAGATTGAAATTCTTGATGGAGTTGCCGGTAACGTTGTAGGGCTGAACGGTAATGCCTGTAAGCTTTTGGGTACTGCCTAATTCAAACGTAAATACAGGGTTGGGATTCGTGCCGTTGTAATAACCATTGGTTGTATCAGCAGCGCTGGAACACCATGTTGAACCAGCATTTCTGTCAAAAAGATTGCTCACATTGTATCCGTTAAGGTTCGCAACAGTACACGTTCCCGAGGTCGGCGTTACAGTAGAACTGACGTCAAACGAGATATTGCCAATTCCATAGCGGTCGCCGCCGTAATTCTCTGTCATGGTAAACTTGACAAATCTGGCGTTCGTTGGAGTTGTGAGAGTCAAAGTATCGCCGCTTTGAGAAATACCGGTAAACGTCTGAGTATAGACAGGCTTTCCGGAAAGAGCGGGCGTATCGTAAAAATCAATCGTCATTGCCTTGACATTATTGCCAGCCGCGCTGTACTTGTCAAGAATAATACTGTTAATCGTCTGAACGGCGCCCAAATCGCAAAGCATAACCGGGGTCGTTCCGTTGTACGGCGTATTGTTGGCTTGAGTGCACCACTGCCCCGAGGAGTAGCTCATATTGTAGTTCGTGTAGTAGCTGTTATTGCCCGCTCCATCCAGCGCGTTTACGCGAACCGCGTAAATCACTTCTGCCTGAGCAAGGGACGCTGCGCTAACGAGAGCCAAAAGGCTCAACACAATTGTCTGGTACGTTTTCATGATGTTATTTATGGAAAACAGGTTTAATCAATTTGTTTGCTGTCGATATATTAATTCAATATCGATTCTTATATATTTTAACATAGAAATTTGAAATCGTCAACAAAAAAGTATAAAAAAGTTAAAAAAAGAACAGTATAATAAAACAGAAAAATTTGACTCTAATAGAGAGCTAAAAACAACGGGGAGCTTTCGCTCCCCGGATTGTTGTATTTCTGGAGACGGTTCTTAGCCGTTGTGCGGTTAGTTGATCAGTTCCTTGACGGAAGCCGCCAGTCCGGCAACGCCCTGAATCTGGCTCGGGATGATGATCTTGGTCGCCTGACCGTCAGCAGCTTTCTGGAACGCTTCGAGGCTCTTGAGGGTAATGACTCTGTCAGACGGGTTGGACTCGTTGAGCAGTTGGATACCGTCCGCCAACGCCTTCTGAACCAGAAGGATAGCCTGCGCCTGACCTTCCGCTTCGCGGATTTCCTTTTCTCGCTGGGCTTCGGCGCGGAGAATGACGGTTTGCTTTTCAGCTTCAGCGGTGAGGATTCGCGCCTGCTTTTCGCCTTCCGCGATAAGGATGTCGCTCTTCTTCTTACCTTCCGCCTGAAGAATGGCTTCACGGCGTTCTCGTTCCGCTCTCATCTGCTTTTCCATCGCTTCGCGAATCTGCTTCGGCGGTTCGATGTTTTTCAATTCAACGCGGTTGACCTTAATGCCCCATCGGTCGGTAGCGCGGTCAAGGGTTTCAGTAATCTTGGAGTTGATGACGTCGCGAGAGGTCAGCGTCTGGTCCAGTTCCATTTCGCCGATGATGTTACGGAGCGTTGTCGCCGTCAGGTTTTCAATTGCCTTGTACGGGTTCTCGACGCCGTAAGTATAAAGCTTGGAATCGGTTACGACGCAAAAGACAACGGTGTCGATCAGGATCGTAACATTATCTTTGGTAATCACCGGCTGGGGTTTAAAGTCATGAACCTGTTCCTTGACTGAAACGTCTTTGGCAATCCTGTCAATAAAAGGAACCAAAAGGTGAAGTCCGGCTTTCCAGGAAGCGCGGTACGTGCC
>JAZUMX010000448.1:0-5575 GCA_045603865.1 Thermoguttaceae bacterium | reverse complement strand
TATATTCAGTTTATACTCCAAATTTAAATAATGATTCGTCAATATCTAAAACACTAAGCCAATGCTTAATTTTACTTTGAATCTGGTTTGCTGATTCAGAAAAGTTTTGTAGTTGAAATTGCGTATCAATAGATGGCAACTTGCCATCTTCGATAAGTTCTAAGCAGTGTTCCGGTTCCTTTTCAAATGTAGTTGCTTTAATATATTCAAATATTTTTTGAGCAACTTCTTTCCATGAGGAAACGGGATAACTGTTATTATCAATAACTAAAGTATGTACTTTTTGATAAGTCCAAGAATCATTTAATGATAAATATGTTACGGAATTGATATCATTAGGATATTCCCAAATCTGTACTGCTATTTCAGCTAAAGCCTGAGCGCGAGCAATTATTTCATTCTCACCCCAATGGGAATTTTTAGCAATCTCTTGATTCATTCGAATTCCTGAATTACTATATCCATTTTCCATGCTTTTCTTTTTGGCAAATGGATAATTGCTATATTCGGAATTATATCCTGTTAACGTCAAATTACCTAAATTAGAAATATACTTCTCGTGGATAGTATTACAATCACTTCCTAAATCATGTTCCCATTCTGCAGAAAGTGTTTGTGGCATAATATGCTCTAAAGAAATGCCATGAGACAAATCAATAACTTCTTTTCCAGAAATGAATTTTTCGATTTCTTCTAAAAAAAGAATTTGAATTTCTTTAGTTGCATTGTTTTTCGTGATAATTGCCTGTTTGAAATCCTCGTCATTTGGCCAGCGTGAAACATTCTTTTTAGCCAGCAATTCTTTTGCTAACCATTTATCCAAAGCGCTTACATCATTTGGAAAAGCGCTTAGTAGATTAATGACCATTGTATTGACAACATACGTCTGCCAACGACAGATAGCACGTCTTATAATAAAGGAATTGAGTATCTTCAAACAGCGTAAATATGTATCATCATCAATTCCATTTCCGCGACAAGACGCAATTTTCAACAAGAGAGAATAAATAACATGACTTTTAGTCCGATTTAATACTCTTAGAGCATTTTGAATTTTAGAATTACTCTCTTTACTGGGATCTAAAAAGGAATTATAAAGCTGAGCATTATTCCATATGTCTTTAAGTATTTCGTAAATATCTGATGAACTATTCAGAATTTTCTTCATATCGCTATAGATACGAGTTGTCGATGAAGCTGACGCTTTTCGCATTCGGACATAATCGAAAAAGAAATCTTCTAAATGTTCACCTAACAACTTTTCGAGAGGCAACCAAAAATCGTCATAAATTTTTTGCTGTTCACCTCCCTCATTTGTGGAGTGTTGAAACTTCATTAAAATCAAGTTTCGAATTAAATCTGTTTGAGTAAGTTTTTCGCCTTTAAAATTCAAGCTCTCAAATATCAAATATGGATCATCTGTATCTGTAAGATTAATCATCACAACTTGAAAAAGAGAGTTTACAATTGTATATATTTTTTCAGGGTCAATTTTTCCACATTCATCATCTGGAGTTTGAAGCTTACCAATAAAGTATTTATAACATTCAAACAGCTTATGTTTAGATCCTTTTAATTCATCTATTTTTTTAGAAATGAGCTTAGAATATACATCTCTATCACCTTGAGTAGGTAATAGTTTTAAATAATCCGGAGTGCCTTTTTGATGACGATTTTCAAGGAGATCTTGAATTACGCCACTATATTTTTCTGAAGATACTTCTCTAAGGGCGCACAATAGAATTGAAATAGTTGTCAGTCGTTGTTGTCCATCAATGATTAAATACTTATTAACTCCTACAGGAATTGTTTTAACAGGAATTGAGACAACCGCTCCCATAAAATGTGGTGATGAGTTCTCAATATCTTCTTCACTGCCATAGTAACTCATTATATCATTCCATAAAGTCTCCCAATGTTCCTTTTTCCAGACGTAGGCACGCTGAAACAAAGGAATCAAATATTGACGATTCGCAGGCGAAAAATATTCCGTTAACTTAATTGGTGAAGATTCCATAGTTAGTTCCTTTTTTAATAATGTTAGGCGGTAAACATTTAAAACGTAATGCTTCTTTAATAAATAGTAACAAATTTTCTAAATATTTCAAGTACCTACATATTATTCATAATATACGATGCTTTGAAGGTTTTTGAAATATATCTCCTATATTTTATAGTTTGGCATATTCTTATCGAAATTTTCTTAAGTTCGTTGATGGAGTATTTCCTAATGTTACGATATTTCCCCAAAAAACTGACAGACGAGATGAAACCATTTTTATGGTTCTAATACGGATTTCTGATAGCTCTTTTATCTATAGTTTGTGACTAAATATTGAATCATATTCAATAACCTTCATATTCAATTCGTTTCATCAAATAAAACAAAAACTTGGTTCTGCCATTTTGACATAAACAAAATGTAAAAATAGAAATCATAGGAAAACAGGAGAAAATATAAGTTCATATTTCCTGTAATTTTGGCGTAATTACTAAGACTTTTATGATTGGCACGATTTTTGCAATTAAGTAGATTGGTAAAAGTTGCACAGTGCAACTAATGATTTAGCATTTTTGATTCGTAACAAAGGAATTGATAATGGAAATTTATCAAAAAGATTTTTTAGACTTTTGTACCGAAAGCGATTTACAGGCAAAAAAACGTTTGGTTCAAAAGATGCATAACCCCAGTTCTCCTTGTAAAGGGAGTATATATCTTGCACTATACAGAATGACATATGCGTTCTATGCCAATAACGACGAGTTTAACTGGCATTATTTTGATGCCTTTTTAGCAGAAAATCCAAATTGTCAATGGAAGATTGATACACTGAAACAAATTCATGAAAGTTTTGATACTGTTCAAACGGATAGTTCTACTGATCGTTCCGTTAAAACTAAGTCATACAG
This sequence comes from Thermoguttaceae bacterium, assembly GCA_045603865.1. Lineage (GTDB taxonomy): Bacteria > Planctomycetota > Planctomycetia > Pirellulales > Thermoguttaceae > RUG11551. Next base: position 2,665 of record JAZUMX010000448.1, on the reverse strand, counting down.
ATATGAAATCTCCAAAGATGTTACTATTAGAATTCGTCCAACTATACACTTATTTCTGAATGGTCAAAGACACTTGATCCATTTGAATATGAGTAAGTCTGATATTTCCAATGAAATAATCGTTAACAATATGAATCTGATTGGTTTGGCTTATAATTCGTCAGATTCAAATGTACATTTTTCATATTGGGATTGCTCAAAACCTGAAGGGAATCGTCATTTCAGTATCGATACACTTGATCCACATGTTGTTAAATTTCTTAAAGAAAATGCTGAAGAAATTTATCAATTAGATCAGCAAATTCCTGATACTTACAAATTTCCTGAATCAGATAACGAACAAGATATCGCTGCCTAAAAAATCTATTACGGTACTTCGACTGTTTCATTCCTGTGTAAATTTTTGTATCATTTACACAGGAACAGAATCGAATATCTGTATGCAAGCAGGCTAGGTCTGTAGGGAATAGCGGGGCATTGAAGGCTTCGGCGGGCGAACACGCCCGCGAACCAGAGGGACGGAGGGGCTTTCCACGTTTTTTGATTTTTGGAGGCTTCCGCTTTTCCTTGACGGCTTTCGCCGTCAAGTTGTAGCCCGGGGACGGGCTACATCCAGGGGGCGTTTTCGGCTACGCAATACGGTATTTCACCCTTCGAACAAAGCGTAACTACGTTCGCTTCGCGAACTCCGTTACCGCCTTCCATTTCTTTGCGAACTTCGCGGACATCCTCCGCGTCTCCGTAGCTCCGCGTGAGGTTTCTTCGGCGGCTGATACAGCCGCGATCCAGCGGGTCGGAGCGGGAGACACGTTCTCAAGATTTTTGGAGGCTTCCGCTTTTTCTTTGGCGGACTTCGTCCGCAACCGGAAGCGTTTACGGCTACGTCGCAGATTTTGAGCGGGGCATTGGACAAGGCGGCGTCAAGCCGCCGCAATCCCCGAAATGTCACACGCTCTTTACTGCGTCGACCATGCTTTTTACGTACTGACCGACGTTTTCTGCTGCATCGGCGCCAGACTTCTCGATTATCTTGATAATCGCTGAGCCGACAATGGCTCCGTCGGAAAGTGACGCCATTTTACACGCCTGTTCCGGGGTGGAAATGCCGAACCCGACAGCGCACGGGATTTGCGTGTTCTGGCGAATAATCTTGACAATCGAGGCGACGTCGGTGGTAATCTCGCTTCTGACGCCTGTTACGCCCAGGCTGGAAACGACGTAAATAAAGCCCTGCGCCTGGCTGGCGATCATGGCGATGCGGTTTTCAGACGTCGGCGCGATGAGCGAAATGAGGTCAACGCCGTACTGGTCGCACAGCGGCTGGAATTCCTCTTTCTCCTCAAAGGGCAAGTCCGGCAGAATCAAGCCGTCGATCCCGATTTCCTTACAGGTGGAAATAAACTTGTCCGCCCCGTAGGAAAAGACGACGTTGGCGTAGGTCATGAAAACCATCGGAACGGAGACGTCCCGGCGCAGGTCGCGAACGAGGTCAAAGATTTTATCGGTTGTAACGCCGCCGGTCAAGGCGCGAAGGTTGGCGCCCTGAATGGTCGGGCCTTCCGCCGTCGGGTCGGAAAATGGGATTCCCAGTTCAATCAGACTGGCGCCGCAGTTCGCCATAACGCGAACGATTTTCGCCGTCGTTTCCAGGTCCGGATCGCCGCAGGTGATAAACGGAATGAACGCTTTGCCGTTCTCAAACGCTTTATGAATGTTGCTCATGATATTTCTGTATGGGATAGTTGGCTGTGTATTTCAAATTGTTACAACTGCTCAAGCGCGTTACTCGTCAATCTGAACGCCGCGGTATCGGGCGATAGACGCGCAGTCCTTGTCGCCTCGTCCGGAAATGGTAATAACGACAATTTTGTCGGAACTCATATTCGGGACTATTTTTGCTGCGTACGCAACGGCGTGAGCAGACTCGATTGCTGGAATAATCCCTTCCGTTTTGGAAAGCAGTTCGAACGCGTCGACCGCTTCGGCGTCTGTAACAGGGACGTATTTCGCCCGACCGGTTGAATGAAGCCAAGCGTGTTCCGGACCGATTCCGGGATAGTCCAGCCCGGCGGAAATGGAATACACGGGAGCGATCTGCCCGTACTCGTCCTGACAGAACAGCGATTTCATTCCGTGGAAAATACCCACTGAGCCGGTGTTGACAGTCGCGGCGGTTTCTTTGGTGTCGATTCCCCGCCCGGCGGCTTCGCAGCCGATAAGTTCAACCGTCGGTTCGTTGATAAAATGATAGAACGAGCCAATTGCGTTTGACCCGCCGCCGACGCAGGCGACAACGGCGTCAGGAAGACGCCCTTCCAGCTCCGCAAGCTGCTGTTTGATTTCCCGAGAAATCACCGCCTGAAAATCCCGGACGATTGTCGGGAACGGATGCGGTCCCATAACGGAACCGAGACAGTAATGCGTGTCAATGATGCGGGACGTCCATTCTCTCATGGCTTCGGAAACGGCGTCTTTGAGCGTTCGCGTTCCCGTCATGACCGGAACGACTTTCGATCCGAGCAGTTCCATTCGATAGACGTTGAGCGCCTGACGTTTCGTGTCTTCTTCGCCCATAAAGACGACGCATTCCATATCCAGCAACGCCGCAGCGGTAGCAGTGGCAACGCCGTGCTGACCCGCGCCGGTTTCTGCAATGAGGCGGGTC
>JAZUMX010000447.1:0-4658 GCA_045603865.1 Thermoguttaceae bacterium | reverse complement strand
AACGATTCTTTTTGTGTACGCGTCGACGACAAACGAGGGCAACGCGCCGGCGTATAGGAGAATGGAGTCCGCCGATTCCGGACCGATGCCGTTAATCGCCAGCAATTCTTCCCGCAACTGCTCCAGCGGAGCTTGGAACATGTTGTCGAGCGTTTTGTATTTCTTCAAAATGAACTGCATAAGATTTTGCAGACGAATCGTTTTGAGATGGTAATATCCAGACGGGCGAACCAGCTGTTCGACGACTTCCGGCTCGGCGGTTGCCAGCTTTTTAATTGTGAACAGTTTCGCCTGTTTGAGGTTGTCAATCGCTTTTTCGGCGCTTGACCACGTCGTATTCTGACCTAAAATCGAGCCAACGACGACTTCCAGTTTGTCTTCCGGCGACCACCATTGAATATCGCCGTAATATTCATGCAGGATTCGGTATAAATCGTTCCAGTTCATAATAATTCGGAATTCGGAATTCGGAATGCGGAATTACGCAAAGCGCTTCAAAAAATTCCAAAAGGGTAATATTTATTTATCTAAAATATCTGTATAAAATCGATTTTATTTTAAATAAACAACGTATTTTTACCAAATTATTTCCCTGTTTGGAAAAAATTTATGAAAATTTTGGGTTATTGATATTCCCATAATCGACTTTTTATATATATTATAGAATACTGTCCTAAAAAATCAAGGGGTAAGTTTATTATATTAGAAGCTTAGGAATTTGGAGTGTTGCGCTCCGATGAACGCTTGCGTAATTACGAATTACGCATTCCGAATTCCGCATTAAATTGACAGGCACAATTATGGCGTCAGAAAACCAACCGTATTCGCTGGTAATCGTCGAATCTCCGGCGAAAGCGCGGACAATCAGCCGTTATTTAGGCTCGGACTATCGTATTGAGGCAAGCGTCGGGCACGTTCGCGACCTCCCGCAGGGCGCAAAAGAGATTCCTGAAAAGTACAAGTCAGAAGCGTGGGCGCATTTGGGCGTCAACGTCGATAAAGACTTTGACCCGGTTTACATCGTCCCAGCCGACAAGGCGAAACAGGTCAAGAAGCTCAAGCAGCTTGTCAACGGGGCGACAAAGCTCTATCTGGCGACTGATGAAGATAGAGAGGGAGAAGCTATCAGCTGGCATCTTTGCGAAATTCTCAAGCCGAAGATTCCGGTAGAGCGTTTGGTATTCCATGAAATCACCAAAGACGCCATTCTCGCCTCTCTGGAAAGCCCGCGCCAGATCGACAACGACCTGGTTCACGCTCAGGAAACGCGCCGAATCGTTGACCGTCTTTACGGTTACGAAGTCTCGCCGCTGTTGTGGCGCAAGGTTCGACCGAAGCTGTCCGCCGGGCGCGTTCAGTCGGTCGCCGTTCGACTGATTGTCGATAAAGAGCGTCAGCGCATGGCGTTCTGCTCTGCAAATTATTGGGATATTACCGGTCTGTTTAAGCCGGGAGATCAGCGGTCATTTTCCGCCTGGCTGTACTCGGTTGACGGCAAGCGCATTGCGACAAGCCGCGACTTCAATCCGGAAACCGGCATGCTCCGCAACGAAGGACTGACGCTCCTGTCAGAACAGGACGCCAAGGCGTTGATTGAACGTCTGAAGTCTGAACCGTCCAAGATTACGTCGATTGAAGAAAAGCCCTACGTTACCAAGTCGCCCGCTCCGTTTACGACCAGTACGCTGCAGCAGGAAGCCAACCGCAAGTACGGGTTTACGGCTCGAAGAACGATGCAAACCGCTCAGAGCCTGTACGAAAACGGGTATATCACCTACATGCGTACTGACAGCACGAACCTGTCAACCGAGGCGATTAACGCCGCTCGCGCTTTGATTGCCAACGAGTACGGACCGGAATACATGCCGGCGTCGCCGCGGTTGTATCAGACGAAAGTCAAGAACGCTCAGGAAGCGCACGAAGCCATTCGTCCGGCGGGCAAACGATTTATGATGCCGGAAGAACTTCGCGGACGTCTCAATTCAGACGAAATGAAACTGTACGACATCATCTGGAAGCGAACCGTCGCCTGCCAGATGAAAGACGCTGTCGGACGCCGTTCGACCGTCATGCTGCAAATGGACGGCGCGCAGTTCATGGCAACCGGCAAGACGATTGATTTCGCCGGGTTCCTTCGCGCTTACGTTGAAGGTTCTGACGATCCTGAAGGGGAACTGGCGGATCAGGAAGACATTCTGCCGAAGATGACCGTCGGAGAGTCTGTTGTTTGCAAAGACCTTCAGTACAAAGCTCACACAACTCAGCCGCCGGTGCGCTATTCTGAAGCGTCGCTGACCAGAACTCTCGAAGAAAAAGGCATTGGTCGTCCCAGCACGTACGCCTCGATTATCGATACGATTATCGCCAGAAATTACGTCTTCAAGCGCGGCAACGCTCTCATTCCAACCTGGACGGCGTTTGCTGTTACACAGCTTCTGGAAAAGCATCTGCCGACTCTGGTGGACTACCAGTTCACCGCCGACATGGAAGACGAACTCGACGCCATCTCCCGCGGGGAAATGAAGTCTCTGGACTACCTCAACGATTTCTATTTTGGAAACAAAAAGGAACCGGGGCTCAAACCGCAGCTCGACAACAAGGCGGAAGAGATTGAAGCGCGCGACATCAGCACGATTTCCCTTGGCAAACCGTCAGACGATCAGCCGGAAATTGACGTCCGAATTGGCCGCTTTGGACCGTACATCGAGCAGGGCGACAGACGATCCAGCATCCCAGACGATCTGCCGCCAGACGAACTGACGCTCGAAAAGGCGGAAGAGCTTTTCAGCCAGAATGAAAACAGCGATTCTCCTCTGGGCATGGATCCGGAAACCGGCAAGCCGATTTATCTGAAAATCGGTCGTTACGGACCGTACGTTCAGCTGGGATCGTCGGACGATCCGGACAAACCCCGCAACGTCTCGCTGCTCAAGGGCATGGAACCGGAAGACGTCAATCTCGATATTGCGATTCGTCTGCTGTCGCTTCCGCGCACGCTGGGCGTTCATCCCGCTGACGGGAACCCGATTGTCGCGTCTAACGGCCGCTTTGGACCGTATATCAAATGGAACGACGAAACGCGCTCGCTCAACGACGTTTACACGCCCATTGACATCACGCTGGAACAGGCGATTGAACTGCTGTCACAACCGAAGAACCGCCGCGGCGCTCCCGCCAAACCGAAGACTCTGTTGAAAGAACTGGCTGTCTCGCCGGTTACGGAACAGATGATTCAGGTCATGGACGGCCGCTACGGACCGTATGTAACAGACGGTCAGACGAACGTCTCGCTGCCGAAAGAAGAAACGGCGGATACGATGACCTTCGAAAAGGCGTTGGATTTGCTGGCTCAGCGAGCCGCCCGCGGCGAAACTCGGCGTCGAAGAAAGAAGTCCGTTAAGAAGACGACGACAAAGAAAACGACTGCGAAGAAGACAACCGCCAAAAAGACGGCTGCCAAGAAAACAACGGCGAAAAAGACGACCGCAAAAAAAACTGTTGCTAAAAAGAGCAGCGAGAAATGATAAAGCCAGCTGCTAGCCTCTAGCTATTAGCTACTAGCTTTTTGATTTTAGCTTCTGGCTTAAATAATTAAAGCTAAGAGCGTCATCGTTCAAGCTAATAGCTAGCAGCTAAAAGCTAATAGCTTAAAACCATGTTACTTTTCCCCAAAAAATACATCACGATGATTCGTCTGGGACGAAAGACGACCGCTCTCCGCGTGGCAGGGTATTCCCACTGGCACGTTGGTCAGAGAGCTTTTGTCCCAACGGTCGGGTACGTTGTATTTGATCGAGTGGAACGGGCGGATTTTGTCAAGCTGACTGACGACGACATTCGCCGGATTGGTTGTGACAGCCGGGAAGAACTCTGGACGGAACTGCTTAACGACTATTCTGAACAGGATATTCTCAAACGACTGTGGAGAATTGACTTCCATATTCTCCCGCTGGAAGAGCAGGAACGAATTGTCGAAGACCGCAAGCGTGACAAGATGCGCGCTCTTCAGGCGGTTTCCCGCCGCCGCGGTTCCGATACAATCTACGGCGAGATTCAGCCTGGCGATGAGATTGAAATGGCTACCCCGCCCACGACAATGACCGAGCAGGAAGTTGTCGAGGCGATGGCAGACCGCTGCGCCGTTTATCATAGTACGTCTTCGTGGGAAAACGAGCCGGCAAGAAGCGAGTTCTTCAAAATTTTTCAGGCGTCTCCCCGAGATTCGCGAGGCGTCCCGACTCTGTCCGGAGATTGGCTCCGAGTGGAAGTCAAACGCCTAATCGGCGACGACGAACGATGGAACGAAATCAAATGGATTCTTCACGACGTCTGTTCCGCCTGGAACCAGTGGCAGTACGCGATTAAGAAATGGAAAGACTCGGGAGAGTAAGAAATAATTAGCAATTTTCAATTAGCAATTAGCAATTAACGCAAGCGCCTCACAGAATTCTCTCGTTATTCGCAAATAATTAACAATGAATCCTGATCCTGAAATTCTTAACGCGATTCCGCATCGACCGCCGTTTTTGTATGTCGATACAATTGTCGAACGGAAAGAGGACGGAACCGTTTGTGGAAAGACTTTTGAACCGGACGAGTATTTTTTTGCCGGGCATTATCCAGACTGGCCCCCTGTCCGCGGCGTTATTTTATGCGAA
>JAZUMX010000446.1:0-2802 GCA_045603865.1 Thermoguttaceae bacterium | reverse complement strand
TCGCCGTTTGCGTAATTGGTCTGATTTCCGGGTTTGTACTGCTGTACTGGAAAGTACCCGGCGCTCTTTTGATTTCGATTATTATTTCCTCTTTCGCTGCATTCCAATTTCATCTGATTTCTTTTTCCAACGGGATTATTGGAATGCCAGCCGACCCCAGACCGGTTATTGGAATAATTGACGTCCCGGGCGTTAACATCAGCAAACATCTCGGCGTAGGCTCCATTGACGTTGTCGGCGTTTGGCGTCATCTTGACAAACTTTGGCCGTCCCTGCTGGTTTTGGCGTTTTTGGACTTTTTCGGCGCGTTCAGCACCTGTCTGGGCGTATTACAGGGCGGCGGCGTTTTACCGAAGAACAACTCTTCCAAGGGAAACAACGGAGACAACTTCCCCCGCAGCAGACGCGTTTTTGTAACAAACGGGCTGGGAACCATGATCGGCGCCGTTTTCGGACATTCAACGATTACCTCGTACGTCGAAAGCGCAGCAGGCGTCGGATCCGGAGGAAGAACCGGTCTGACCTCCATTGTCGTGGGGATTTTGTTTCTCCTGGCTTTGCCGTTTGCTCCGTTTGTCGCCACGCTGGGAAGCTGCGCCCCGATTTGCGCTCCAGCTTTGATTATTGTTGGATCCATGATGTTCCGATGCGTTAAAGACATCGATTGGAACGACGCCTCGGAAGCCGCCCCGGCGTGTATTACCATTCTCGGAATGACGTATACCAACTCTATTACCAACGGCATCCTGATGGGATTGATCATGTACCCGATCGTAAAACTGCTTACCGGGCGAGTTCGCGACATTCATCCCGGACTTTGGATTCTCTTCGCGATGCTGATCGGATACCTGTTTATTCCGAAATGAAATGGAAGGCGTAGGCGAGCCGGGGTGCGTAAGCCCCCGGGCGGGGAGCGGCGGGGCGCCGCTCCCAATCCGCGCTACCGCGCGAAACGTATTATAATCGCTCCCGATGGTCGCTTTTGTAATTGAACGAATCAAACCAAAACTTTTTTCACTCTCTTACCCTCTCTCCAAACTCCCCCAAAAAAAATTCTTAAAAAATTTAACTATTACGCCTTGACAAGTATTTATTCCTGATGTATAATAGGAATACTATTAAAATAGAGTAGTATACCCTTCGTTGAGGGAAACTGCGAAGTTTATACAATTCGTATAAAAGGAGACAAATTCGTGAAACGCATTATCAGTTTGATTCTGATTATTGGTTTGATAGCTGTAGTGTGCCTTTGCGGGACATTTACAGGTTCTAAACAGGCGACTGCGGCAGATAAAAACGCGCCGGCGGCTGCCAATCCGGCAAAAGCGGGCGCCCCGACTGCTCAACCGGGAGCCAAACCCGGCGCCCCGGCTGGACAAGGCGCGCCAAACCCAGCAGCCGCAATGGCGGCGCAAGCTCCGCCTAAAGTCGTTGTTACGAAGGTTGCTATGCGCAAGCCCGTTATTCTGAAAAAATACGTTGGGACGTTCGAGCCGATTGAGAAATTTGTAACTCTGGCGCGCGTTTCCGGCAATATCGAAGAACAGCCGTTCAAAGAAGGCGACCTGGTTGAAAAGGGCGCGGTTCTGTTTGAAATTGAAAAGATTCGTTATCAGGCGACCTTAGACGCCGCCAAGGCAAAGATTGAGTCAATCAAAGCAAAAATCGAGTCCCTCAAGGCGCAGCAGCTGCAGGTTAGCGCTCGACTTCGTTACGCTCAAAACAACTATGAACGTAACAAAGAACTGTACGAAAACGGCAGCGTCGTCGCTAAAGACACGATGGAAAACTCCAAGAGTTTGCTTGACGGTCAAACGGCGGAATATAAAGCCAGCGAGGCTCAAATTAAAAGCGCTGAAGCGGAACTGCAAGCCGCCGAAGCGGATATCAAGATTGTCGAAGACGACCTGTCTCACTGCACGATTCGTTCTGAAATTACCGGTCGCGCCGGACGTGTAAACCATACGCTGGGCAACTTCATCACCCCTTCCAGCGGTCCGATGGTAACGATCGTTCAGATGGATCCGATTTACTTCCGCTTCTCCATTTCAGAACGCGACTTTACAACGCTGTTTGGAAACCTGGACAACTTAAAACAAAACGCCAAAATCAAGATTGAACTGGCTAACGGACAGATGTACGAAGAAGAGGGCGAAATCTCCTTTATCGACAACCAGCTGCAAGCTACAACCAATACGCTTTACGTTTGGACGACGTTCAAAACCAGCCAGGAAATCCTGCGTCCGGGCGGCGTTGCGACCATGTATCTGTCCAAAGAAGAAGACGTCCTGCGACCCGCCGTTCCGGTTTCCGCCATTATGTTTGACGGTACAACGCATACTGTTTACATCGTTGGACCGAACAACATGGTTGAAAGACGCCGCGTTGAACTGGGTCCGATTGACAACGGCTGGCAGGTCATTAACGCTGGCGTTAAAGCCGGTGAAACCGTTGTTTCAGAAGGCACTCATAAAATTATGATGGTTCCCGGACCGGACGGCAAGATTCAGCCTGTCCCGATTACGCCGGACTGGAAAAACTCAGAATCGGCGCCCTCAATGGCGGCTCCCGCTGTCAATCTGGCTCCTGCTATGAACGGAGGCGCGAAATAAATGATTTCAAAATTCTTTATTAATCGACCGAAATTCGCCATTGTCATCAGTATTTTGATGGTCTTGGCAGGATGTTTGGCTATGCCCAACATTCCGATTGCAGAATACCCGGAAATTGCTCCGCCGCAGGTAATGGTTCGAGCCACTTACGTCGGCGCCAGTTCGGAAGTTATTGCAGACAAGTCGGAGG
>JAZUMX010000445.1:0-1845 GCA_045603865.1 Thermoguttaceae bacterium | reverse complement strand
AGTCCGCGCTGAATCGTGTCCATCGCTTCTTCGTAAAGAATGTTGTAGTGACGCTGATGTCCGGTTGCCAGGTGGACTTTCGCCAGCTTCGCCGCCTGCGCCATTTCTTTGCATTCAAAAACAGAGTGCGCCATGAGCTTTTCTGTCAAAACGTGCAAGCCCTGTTCCATGGCAGCAATCGCCGCCGGCGCGTGAAGGTGCAGCGGCAGAGCGATAATGACTGCTTCAATGCCCAGCGACTTGGCGTCTTTGAGCAGGTCTTTGTAATCTTCGTAAACCTTGACGTGCTGACGCGCCTCGTCTTCGGTCTTCCATCCGTAAACCGCCATCAAGCCCTTGCGAGCCGCCAAGGCGGCGTCGGAATCGTGGTCGCCGTGGAACGCGCGCCACTGGTTGTACGGTCGGACGTCTGCAATGGCGACAACTTGAACGTATTCAGGATTGATAGCTCCCAAAAGGACGTTGCCTTCGTCGCCTGTGCCTAACACGCCAACTCGAACGGGCGACCCGTGAATGGCGCTGTATCCGAAATAAAAACCGCCCAGAGCGCCGCCGCATACAATGCCAGCCGCCCCAGCCGCTTTTAAGAAGTCTCGACGAGAGCAGTCGCAAAACGCTTTCTGACCCGCCGCTATTTGTTCCGGTGTTAAATTCATGGTTATATTATAAATGTAAATTGTTGATGTTATTATTAGCTTCTAGCTTCTAGCCTCTAGCTTCTAGCTTTTGATTACAGGCGCTAATGTTTAACTGTTGAAGTCAGAAGCTGATATGAAGAGCTAATAACTAGCAGCTAACAGCTAGCAGCTCATTCTTCCGTCCATTGAGTAAATCCAAACGCCTTGAGAATCGGTTTGCCGAACCAGTTCCAGACGAACCAGTCCAAACCGCCCCAGCGTCCAACCGGCAGCGTTGCCAAGGCAAGCATCGCGATCATTTCGACGAAGTTTTTGTCGACAATCAGAGCGTGACCCAGAATTGGATGATCGAACGGGTAAATGGTTGGCCAGGCAGGCTGAGTAGCGCAGACCATGCACAGGAACGCGGCGCCGCCCAAATTGGCAAGACGCGTACAGAAACCAACAATCAGGCAGAATCCGATGGCTGTCAAAGCCCACGTAATTGTGAAGTTAAGGAAGTCCGTATAAGACGCAAACGGGAACGTAATTCCCCACGGCATGCGGTCGGTAGTCGGGATGATTTTGGGAAGATGCTTTCCCTGGAGCTGTTCCTGAGTCAGAACGCCTTCGAATGCGGCGGTCATTTCGTTGCCCAGTCCTTCGATAGCGTTAATCCAGCCGTTCATTTCGCCGCGGAGCTTCATCATTTCGTCCCACTGACGCTTGTGCTGTTCCGGGCCGTCGTTGCCGTTGTGTTTGTCTTTGTTAAGCCGGTCAAGAGAATCAAAATAGCCTTTGACGTCGGTATATTTAGCCGCCAGGAACGTGTCCAGAGAATCAGTATACTGATTGTAGATTACCTCAATTTCCTCTTTTTGAGCGTCAGTCAGATTGAAATTCTTTTCGACGTACTGACGCTGTTCCAGCCACGGCGTTTTATAAGCTTCGCAGGGAATCGTTCCGGTCTTTTCGTCAATTTGCATCCGGATTCGGCCTTCCAAATCCGGCGTCATGGAATAAAAGATGGGAGCGAACGGACCTTTTGCGAGGTTTAAAAACGGAAGCGCGGAAAATTCATCTGAATTCGCGACCTTCCACACGCCTTCATAGAAAAAATGCCAGCCGATAGTCAATCGCAGCGCGACCAACGCAATCACGGTCAGCAAGCCGATAGAATAAAATTTGCGTTTCAGGGTGGGCCTCCTTTTCAAAAATATTTGAGGGC
>JAZUMX010000444.1:0-4961 GCA_045603865.1 Thermoguttaceae bacterium | reverse complement strand
GACCCGTCGTCTTCAATTTTCACTGTGCCCAAAACGCGTTTAATATCCCACGACGACTGCTGACCGCAGGATTCGTGCCCGCCGGAATGATTGTATCCGTAATGATAAGCGATAACGCGAATGTTCTTTGCTGCGCCGCGGGGAACGCCTTCCATGCCTCTGCCGAGATAGACGTCTGTGCAGAAGACGGTGCCGGTCTTTCTGTTCATGTCGACGTTGTCCGGAATCACCGGCGGAACAGGCTGCGCCAGAACCGGGTGCGGTTCCAAAAGGTTGCTGCCGTCACAACGCGCCAGGAGAATCATGTTGTCGAAAACGTCAATGAGATAGATGCTGAAAACATCGTAGTCTCGCTTGCAGACCAAAAAGTATTTGTCCGACAGCGGGAACGGATGAGCAAACCAGTGTTTCGCGCCGCCGGCGACGTCGTCACAGATGTTGCCGACCACATCGCGTCCGTAGCCGGGGATTTCCTGAACGCAGCCGGTAACGCTGGCAGGCAGGACGTCGGGAATAAAGTTGAGGAACGTTCCGCCCTCGCCCCATTCCTTGTTTTCCGGTCGGAATCGCATCGGGTAGTATCGCCCCTGGTTGGGGTCGATCAGCAGCAACCGCCCCATTTCCGGCATCGCGTGATGTCCGCTGACAACGCCGATGAGCTTTGTGCTGTCGCCCGGGCATTGTTTGGGATGCTTATAGGCGTTTGGAAAATAGCTTCCCGACCCCCACAGAGCGCGCTGATTGCGTCCGTCCGGGTTCATCGAAAAGACGTAACGCGAAAAGTAATGCGGAACGTCGGTGTATTCCCATCGAAGGTACATGACCTGACCGTTGTGCATAACAGTCGGATGCCAGTCGGAGTCCTGTTCGAAAGTGAGCTGACGGGTTTCTTTGGTTTTCGTATTGACGCGGTACAGGTTAACCATGACGCGCCCGCCGTTCTCGCACGGCAAGCCCTGAATTCCCGCCGTTGACGCAGAAACGATATACGGCGATTCCGGCAGATAGCAGCTGTCGTACCAGTCGACGTCCGGCTGATCGGTCGGCGTGAGAACGTTGAGATTCTTCCCGTTGAGGTCAATCTCGAAAACGCCCCAGCGACCGTTCTCCAGAATGCTGGAATACATGATCTTTTTGGCGTCGAAGGACAGGCTGATGTCGCGCATAACGCCCCGTCGATACGGATGGCGGAAGATCGGTTCCAGCTTGGCGTTTTTCGGATCAGCCGTCCGGTAATTGGTCAGAGCCATGAGTTCGTTGTCGTGATTTTCACGCTGAACGGTGTCGTTTGTATAGGCGTTCAAGCCGGTAAATCCCAGGTTGCCGGAACGCCGAACGACGACGATTTTATTGAACTCGTCCAGAAGCGGGTTCGCCAACGCAACCTTGCGAACCAGCGCCTCCAAGGCGTTTTTCGCGTTCCCGTCGTTGGGGTTCTCCTCAAGCTTGGCTGCGATTTCGTCCAACTGAGCAAGATACTTCTCCCCGTCCGGGAACTCGTCAGCGTAAGTCGCGATCAGGTCGTTAATCAGACGCCGACAGGAATCGACCGTATTCAGGGGGACGTCGCCATTGTTGGGTCGCGGCTTGTTATGAACGCTCGAAGGTTTGATCAGCTGGTTGTCTTGTCCGCAAGACAAACCGGCTATGGTCAGCAAAACCCAAAAGAATAAAAGCGTAACAACTCTTTTCATGATATTTGGTGGGGTTGGAGGGATGTTATTTCAGGCAATTATTGCAACGTTTTACACCAATTGCAAATTGATAATTGCTCATTGCTAATTTTATTGTATCACGTTCTTTTAAGAAAAACAATGCACTACCGCGAAAAATTTTTTGTCTTTTTGCGAAAAGAGATGGGAAAACGGTTATTAATGGAAGGCGGTAATGGAGCGTCCAACGGACGCGGAATTACGCAGTTCGCCGAAGGCGAACCGAAACGCCGGTAATACCAAAACCCACGGATTATATCAAACCGAAACGCCTATAATATCAATTCCAATTGATTGGCAACGTCATTGGTTATTTATGTAATCGAAAACGGATTGGAATTCTTCGTCGTTGAAAACGTATCTTGTACTGGCTAATCGCGTCCAGATTTTAATACCGTCCGGAAATTGTCTTTGTTTATGCAATTCGAGCGACGCGGCGGATTTCAACGATGTCGCGACGGAATCCGGGTCGGTATCGTCGGCGGTTAACAATATATGAATATGGTTCGATTGAACCGCCAAAATATATAATTTCCACGACCGTTTAATGCAATACTTTGAAATGGCGTCGTGGACGATTTCCCGTTGTGGATTGGTAAATAAAATCGGCGAAAATTTCATATTGTCGCGATCTATTTCCTCCCATTCCGGATTAACTTCAATATACCGTCCATCTCGATCGACAGACCCTTTTTCGCATCCGTGCAATCGCGTCCCGCGAGTTGTAAATGTTATGAAATATGCAATCGGCGATGAATACATAATTTTTGAAATATTGGTTACGTCATTGGTTTATGGTTGTTCCAACGTTTTGTTCGCCGTTCCGGCGAATGCGTAATTCCCTTCGCTTGCGCGAACTCCATTACCGCCTTCCATTGGTTGGTATCGTCATTGGTTAATGGTTGTTCCTACCTTTTGTTCGCCGTTCCGGCGAATGCGTAATTCCGTTCGCTGTCGCGAACTCCATTACCGCCTTCCATTCATTTCTCTACCCGTCGTTTCGTCTGCGAACGAACAGAATATAACTCAAAACAAACGAGCCGATGGCGATTCCCCAGAGCAGGTAAAACGAATAGCGCAGTTCCCAGAAAGTCGCGCCCTCCAGAAAGATTCTCGTCAATGCGGCAATGCCGTGTCGAAGCGGGTTGATAATAGTTATTTGCTGGAAGAAGTCCGGCATGGATTCCAGCGGCGTTCCCATTCCAGACAGCATGGAAAACGGGACGACGACGATATACATTCCCAAAACCGCCTGCTGTAGATTGGCGGACAGGGTCGAAATAATCAGCCCGATTCCAATTGACGCGCACAGGAAGGACGCCAGTAAAGCCAGCAGGAGTCCCAAAGAACTGTTGAGCGGAACTCGAAACCAGAACAACGCCGCAAGCAAACCGACTGCCAGCTGGCAACTTCCGGCAATAAACGTCGAGAAGCCCTTTGCCGTCAGCAGTTCCATAGAAGAATACGGCGTCATGCGGAGCTGGTCGAACGTTCCCGCTTCGCGTTCCTGAACAATCGACTGCGCGCTGACGAGCATGATGTCAACCAGACCAATAAGCCCCAACAAAGCAGGAATCATAAAAAACTGCATGTTGAAATTCGGGTTGTACCACGCTCGCGTTTCGATTCGAAATCTGCCGCGATTATCCGCCTTTTCCAGAGCGAAAGAATTAATCACGTTGACGGCGTACGCCATCGCCATGCCGGCGGAGTTGGCGCTGCGGCCGTCGACGATAATCTGAACGCTGGCTTTTCCCTGCCCTGCCCTCGTCTGCTGGAAGTCCGCTGGAATAACGACAGCCAGTTGAATCGCTTTTGTATTGATGCGGTTTTTCATGTCAGCTTCGTTTTCCAGCGGCTGATGAACGTGGAACGTCGGAGAGCCGGAAAAACAGCTTATAAGCTCCCGCGACGCCGGGGAACGGGAATAGTCCAGAACAGCGCAGTCAACGTATTTCAAATCCATGGTCGCCGCGTAGCCGAGAAACAACATCTGCATTAACGGCGGAATGAAAAGCGTCATTCGCATTTTCGGATTTGTCATCAACTGACAAAGTTCTTTTTTCAGCAGGGCAAGGACGCGCGTCAGGACTAACATTATTGGGAAAATCGGAACGGAAATCAGTTAGGAGTTAGGAGTGATGAGTGAGGAGTTTTTTTCTCGCAACTCGCAACTTACAACCTCTTCGGGCAGCTCAGTCTGGCTAACGTCAGCAGAACGACCGTCATGAGGATTAAAACTCCGCAGTTTTTAAATATATTTTGCCAGACGTCGCCAACCAATAGCGAAGTCTGTAAAAAGTCTACGTAATAACGGGCAGGAACAAACAGCGTTACATATTGCAAAAACGTCGGCATGCTTTTGATCTCAAAAAGAAATCCGGACAGCAGGTACGACGGTAAAAATGAAATCAGCGACCCCATCGAAATGGCGATAAACTGGTTTTTCGTTGCGCTGGAAATAAGAATCCCGATTGCCAGAGCCAGAATCAAATACAGGCTTGACCCGAACAGCAGGATCAGCCAGTTTCCACGAACGGGAACGCCAAACAGGTATCGCGTCATAATCAGGGAAATGACAAGGCCAATTATTCCCAAACAAAAATTGTTCGTCATTTTGGCAAGCAGAATTTCCGTCGATTTCATCGGCGTTACAAACAGGCTTTCCAGGTTTCCCTGTTCGTATTCCCGCGCCATAACCATGGACGTCAGCAGAGTTCCGATAATCGTCAGAACAATAACGATAATTCCGGGAACGATTGTATAGGCGCTGCTGTTGGCGTCGTTGAACCATTGTCGGGTTTGAATTTCAATATCGCCAATTCCGGAAGTTGAAATCGCTCCGGATTCTTCGTTTATTTTTTGCAATGCGCCCAGCAGAGCCGACTGAATATAGCTTTGCTTGAGCAGCCCCGGCGAAGGGTTGGAGGCGTTGACGACAATAAGAATCTTCAGATCCATCTGATTGATTCGTCTGGTCAGACTTTGCTGCAAAAATAGACAGGCGTCAACCTGGTGCGATTTAATCAGCTCCTTCGCTTCTTCGGTCGATCTGACAATTTGCGCCTCGAAAAAGCCGTTTGACTGGAATCGGGCGGCAATGAGATTCGCTTTTGGCGACGGTTCAGGAATAACAATCGCCAGGCGGATGTTTCGGACGTCCGTTGACATGCCGTATCCGCAGATGAGCAGCAGAAAAATCGGCATTAAAATCCCAATTATAACGCTCAGCGGGTCGCGAATAAGCTG
>JAZUMX010000443.1:0-2796 GCA_045603865.1 Thermoguttaceae bacterium | reverse complement strand
GAAGCTAAATGATCTAATTCGTATAAGAGTTATCTGCAAAACCTCTCCGATTCAATTGGAGAGGTTTTTTATTATTCTATGATTTTATTATTCTCTCTTAAATAATTAAGTATTGCCAGCGTCTTTCTAACCAATCTCATCCAGACATCTTTTTTATTAAAATGATATAATGCTAAATTTTGTCTAAATTATTTGACCGGTAATTCCGATACAACCAATAGGGTCTGATTTCATTTGATTAGGTAAAGTATGCTTTGATGTATACGCCTGTTAAATGAAAATCTCCGATTTATTATTACAGGAGTTTTTTAATATGCGACGTAAACCAGGTTTATTATCGATAATAATAGCGATATTATTGACCTCGTCTGTTTTGGGACAGGAGTCTTTGGAACAGGCGTGGGAACAGGCGATCTCCGTAAGTCGCAAACTGGAGGCGGAAGGATATAAAATCAATTCCGCTCAGGCAACTCGGGATGCGGCAAGCGCAGCTCGAATGCCGCAACTGGCAATGGAAAGCAGCTATACAACCATGTCGTCGACCCCTACGATGAAAGTCGATATGGGGCAAGCGATGAAGGGGATTGCATACGCAGCAGCGCAGTCTGGAGATATGGCTTTAGCTGGTAATATAATGGCGCTGCCTACTCAGACGGATATGCCGGTTGCGAATCAGTCTTTTGGCACTGCGTCTGTTGGAGTGGTTATGCCGATTTATACCAGCGGCAAGATTTCCAGCCTGGAAAACGCGGGTCAATCGCTAACTAATGCTGCAATTTACGGTCGCACCGCGGCAACGTCCAATTTGAAGCTGGAAGTTGCTCAAGCGTATTTTATGGTTCAGCGCGTTGAGAAGCTTCATCAGGTAGCTGTAGCCGCCAAGAATTCGTTGGACGGTCACTTAAAAGACGTGGAAAACATGTTGAATCAAGGGCTTGTAACGAAGACGGCTCTGTTGTCGGCGCAAGTCGCTCAGGCGGAAGCCCAGCAAAACGTTCTTAAGGTTGAATACGGTCTGAAAACGGCGAAAGCGGCGTACAACAGACTTCTTTGGCGTCCGCTGGATTCGCCCGTTTCGTTGGTGGAATTGCAAATGCCGAACGACGATCAGCCGGTAGAAGTCCTTATGGATACAGCTGTTCAGATTCGTCCGGAGTTGTCGCAGTTAGCGGCGCAGTATCACGCTTTGAACAGCAAGGCGGACAGCATCAAAGCGGAACGCGGTCCGCAGGTTGCGGCTGGGGCGAGTTATTCGTATCTGGAAAACGATCATTTGGCTACCAACGGTTATGGACAGGGAACGGTTGGCGTTGTTTGGAGCCCGATTGACAGCGTTGGTCGAGCGAAGGAACGCGCAACGAGAAACGAAGCCTATGCCGTTTGCAAAATGCGCGACGAAGCCGCCAACGCGATTCGACTTCAGGTGCAAAAGGCGTATAATGACAACCAGGTTGCTCGAAACCGGATTGGGATCGCCAAATTGGCGGTCGACCAGTCCGAAGAAAACCTGCGTCTTGTCAAAGAGCAGTTCAAACAGGGAATCGCAACCTATACTCAGGTTCTGGACGCTCAAGCGTTATGGAATCAGGCGCATTCCAACTACTGCAACGCCGTCTACGACGCCCTTTTGGCTTCCTATACTCTCAAGTACGCTGTGGGAACTCTGTAATATTAGTTAGGAGTGAGGAGAGAGCAAAGCGATCATCCAAGCTTCTCACTCCGTCAGGCTTTAGGTTCGCCTGACGGCGAACTGCATAATTCCGCTCGCTTCGCTCATACCCACGGGTTTACACCCGTGGCTCGCCTATTCCCTATTCCCTATTCCCTCCGTGGGTTAAAACCCACGGCTATTAATATTGAACCGCTAACGCGGTTCTAGCGGAAGCGCTTCGCGTCTGTTTTCTAATTCTCTCGACCCGTATTGTAAAATCTTAAAAGGGAAGTATACTATATATAGACAGAAAGCGAGAAGCCGCTCTTTGTCGTCAACCACTTACCACGAAATAATCAATCATGGGTCAAACAATTGTCATTTTCGGAGCCAGCGGGGATTTGACGAGTCGAAAGCTCATTCCGGCGCTGTTTAATCTGTATTGCAAAGGGCGTCTGCCGGACGGAACGCGCATTGTTGGCGTTTCCCGTTCTGAGATGACGTCTCAGGCGTGGCGGGACAAGCTGCAGGGTACGACCGCTCAGTTCTCGGAATCCGGGTTTGACGAGTCGAAATGGTCGCTGTTCTCTCAACTGGTTGAGTATTTCCCGGGCGACGTCAACCTAGCGGAAACGTTTACCCGGCTGGACGCGTTTCTGTCTCAACTGGA
Organism: Thermoguttaceae bacterium; assembly: GCA_045603865.1. Taxonomy (GTDB): domain Bacteria; phylum Planctomycetota; class Planctomycetia; order Pirellulales; family Thermoguttaceae; genus RUG11551. The sequence continues at coordinate 475 of JAZUMX010000443.1, read as the reverse complement.
AGGCGGCGCGCAAACCGGACGGATGTTCTATTTGGCGATGGCGCCGCAGACGTATCAAACCATCGTCGAACAGCTCGGGCGCGCCGGCATGGCGAAACAGTCGGACGCAGCGTCCTGGCGGCGGATTGTCCTCGAAAAGCCGTTTGGAACGGACAGAGCGTCGGCGATTGCGCTCAATGCGTTTATTCATCAGTGGTTTGACGAAACCCAGATTTATCGAATTGACCATTACCTCGGCAAAGAAACCGTTGCCAACATCATGGTTTTGCGGTTTGCCAACACGATTTTTGAGCCGATCTGGAACCGGAATTATATCGACCACGTCCAGATTACCGCGGCGGAAGAGACGATTATCGGGCGCCGCGCCGGGTACTACGAGAAATCCGGGGTTCTGCGAGACATGTTCCAGAACCATCTCCTTCAGCTGCTCATTTTGACGGCTATGGAAGCCCCATCGAAGTCGGATCGTAGCCAT
>JAZUMX010000442.1:0-1530 GCA_045603865.1 Thermoguttaceae bacterium | reverse complement strand
CGCTCCCGTTGGTCGCTTGCCTATCCACTACTGCCTACTGCCTAACTCCTACGTTCATCGATCCCGAACGGAATTCTGTCAGGGAAAGCAGCGTTCGCGAGAAGCCCAGCGACTGGAAGTAGTCGACGATTGGTTCTCGCGTTCCGTCTTGAGCGAGTTTGGCAATCCATTCCGCCGACGATTCAATTACGGCAACGTCGTTGGGAAACAGGCGCACTCTCAGCGGCGAGACGCCCAGATCTGTCAGACAGCTTTCCGCTTTGTCGATTTTACGTAGACGCGCTTCGGTGATTTCGACGCCGTAGGCAATTCGGCTGCTCAGGCACGGCGACGACGGCCGTTCGGCGACGGACAGCCCCCAGAACCGCGCCAGTTCCCTGATGTCTGATTTTGTCAAACCGGATTCCGATAAAGGACTTACGACGTTTAGCTCTTGCACCGCTTGCGCACCGGGACGGTAATCCAGAGCGTCGTCCGCATTGCTTCCTTCAACCAAATCAGACGAATTCTTGTCCTTCGCGGCGTCGAGAAGACTCTGTAAAATGCGTTTTTTGCAAAAATAGCAACGATTTTTTGGATTTTTCCTATAATCGAGGATGGTTAATTCGTCTGTATGTACAAAATGCAATTCAATTCCAATTTCTTGCGCCAGGTTGGCAATGCGTTCCGGCTCTCGTTGAGGCATGGACGGCGAAACGGCGCACAACGCTATTGCCTTGTTTCCTTTAGCTTCGACCGCGGCTCGAGCCAACACGGAGCTGTCCACCCCGCCAGAAAATGCGACAGCTGGATAACTCAGGGAGTTTATGTAACTCAGAAGAGTCTGAATTTTATGGTTTAATTCAGGATTTAGGGCGTCGAATTTGGGCATTTAGAATCTTTATGAAAAATTTTTGGGAAAAAATACGAATTTCATAACAATTCCAGTTACGAAAACGTAGTAAAATTCGTATAATCTTGTAATGGCTATTTGATAGCACAAAACAATTTTTTGTCAAAGGGGACTGTATAAGTTTACCCCCTTTTTCCTCAACCCCCAACAAAGGATTTGCGTATGATTGTAGTAGGTATTGACCTCGGCACGACTAACTCCGCTATCGCGTACATGACCGACGATGGACCAAAGCTCATTCCCAACAGCTTGGGAAAGACGCTTACGCCGTCTGCCGTTGGCATTGATACCGATGGAACAGTGTTGGTCGGCGACGCGGCTAAAGATTACATGGTCGTTCATCCGGACTTGGGAACGACCGCGTTCAAACGAAACATGGGAACCGACGCCAAGGTTTCTTTTATGGGACTGGATTATACGCCGGAACAGCTGTCAGCCATGATTCTTCGATCGTTAAAGAATGATGCGGAACATTATTTTGGACATTCGGATTTTCAGGCTGTCGTAACAGTTCCTGCGTACTTTAACGATTCTCAACGTCAAGCAACTAAAGAAGCAGGTGAAATTGCAGGTTTGACAGTTAAACGTATTACCAACGAACCGACAGCAGCTGCTTTGGCTTACGGTATCGACAAGGC
>JAZUMX010000441.1:0-1891 GCA_045603865.1 Thermoguttaceae bacterium | reverse complement strand
GGGTACGTAAGCCCCCGGGCAAATCTCACGCGGAGATGCGGAGCCGCGGAGGATGTTCGCGAAGTTTTAAAAATTTCTTTGCGAACTTTGCGGCTAATTATTCTTGCGGACTTCGTCCGCGACCCGGAAGCGTTTTTGACTGCGTCGATTTGTTATGTGTATTTCCGGCGTTTCGGTTCGCCTTCGGCGAACTGCGTAATTCCGCTCCCGCTGTTCGCTCCATTACCGCCTTCCATTTTTTGCGCTCTTTGTGTTCTTTGTGTTCTTTGTGGTTAAAATTACTTTGCGAACTTTGCGAACTTCGCGTGAGTTTTTACCGGGAGCTTACGCAGCCCGGCTCGCCTATTGTCATTTCGCGCCATGTTCTTTAAGCCATTGAACCATTTTAGGATTCCCGCTTGAAGCGGCTGCATCCAAGAGACCTTTGACCTTGACATCAGCGCCATGTTCTATCAACCACTCAGCCACTTCCAGATTATCGCTCAAAGTAGCGTCATGCAAGGCTGTCCATCCGCTATTGTCTTTTGAATTGATGTCAGCGCCCTTTTCTACGAGGAATTTAACCAGTTCAAGATTGCCAGTTGTAGCGTTAGCGGCATAATGCAAAATAAACCTTCCATCGTCGTTTTTAGCGTTGACGTTTAATCCTTTTTCAATCAGCCGTGGAATTACTTCAAGACTGCCGCTTTTAGCGGCATAATGTAAAACGGTATTGTCATATTTATCTTTTGCATTAATATCTGCGCCCTTTTCAATCAACCACTCTATCAGTTCCAGATTATCGCTAAAAGCGGCATAATGCAAAACCGTTCCCGATACGCCGTCTTTTGCGTTGACGTCTGCGCCCCTTTCAACGAGAAATTTAACCAGTTCCAAATTTCCGCTTTGGGCGGCAAAATGTATGACGCCAATTGCCTTGTCGTCAGCGCCCTTTCCAATGAGGTATTTCACCATTTCCAGATTGCCTTTTTGAGCTGCAGAATGCAAAATCGTAACTCCATTTATTTGTTTTGCATTGACGTCTGCGCCTTTTTCAACCAGATATTTAATCACTTCCAGATTACTGCCGCTTTCAACAGCGCAATGCAAGACTGTAGGACCATTATCGACTTTTGCGTTGACGTCCAGTCCCTGTCCAACCAACCATTGAACAAGTTTCAAATTTCCGCTTCCAGCGGCGCCATGTAAAATCGTAAATCCGTGATCGTCTCTTGCGTTGACGGCTGCGCCTTGTTCAACCAGCCACTGTACCAATTTGAGATTACCGCTTCCAGAGGCTCCATGCATGATCGTCCATCCGTAATCGGTTTTAACGTTGACATTCAGTCCTTTTTCAACCAGCCACTGAACCAATTTCAAATTACCGCTTTGAGCGGCAAAATGTAAGACTGTACGCTCGAAAAAATCTTTTGCGTTGACGTCCAGTCCCTGTTCAACCAGCCATTGAACCAATTTCAAATTACCGCTTTGGGCGGCAAAATGCAAGACTGACAAACCAAAAACTTTCTCGTTTAAATCTCCTCCCTTTTTAACAAGCAATTGAATTCGATTCATATCTCCCAGCAAAGCTGTATAGTGAATAATTCCAGCAGAATTCACATAAGAACGATAATTAAAATCGAATTCGCCCGTTTGGAACATCTGTTCAAAACGATCAACGCATTTTTGACCAAACTGTTCGACAGCTTTCTGTTTTAGCGAAGAAATATCAGAATTTTCCGCTCCGAAACAGACGCCTGAAATTACGACTGAAACAAGAAGCAATACGCTCAAAACAAATTTACGAATCATCGAGACGCTCTCCTTTAATATATGCTGGGCTTTACAAAATAAAAGAGAAATTAAATAATTCCTGTTATAGAATTATATCATTTATTGAGTTTTTATCAAG
>JAZUMX010000440.1:0-5453 GCA_045603865.1 Thermoguttaceae bacterium | reverse complement strand
GCTCAACGCGAAGGCGATGATCTGGTTTATTGTCTTCTTTTCCAGCGTCAATCCGGAATCGTATGGTTTGTCGCTCCGCGCTCTTTTCGCGCTTTGCTCTCTGATCGGCGCGATTGTCATCTTTTCTCTTTTGGCTCTGTTTATTTCTCAACGCGTTGTCAGAACGACGCTGCAAAAGATGGGAAGAACGGTCAATATTATTATCGGATTGGCGTTTCTGTTTATAGCCGCAGACATTCTCTACGGTCTGTTTCAATAATTGGACAGATATATTGTTTAGCGAGGCGCTGCCGTTCTGGAAGGGCGTACTTTTGTCAGCCTAAAATCATTTGTTCAAACTCTTCCACTTTTTTTGCCCACGACAACTCTTCCACTCTCTTTCGGGCGCGCCGCTGAGTTGAAGTCATTCCTTTTTCAAGACGTTTTTTAAGAAGTTTAACAAACTCTTCCGGATTGTTGGCAACGTCCAAACAATCGCTCCATTCCGCAGTAGACGGAAGATTTCGAGCTATGACGGGTTTGTCAACCGCCAAATACTCAAGCATTTTCAGCGGCTGAATCTGCCGCGTTACGTCGTTGTCCAAATAGGGCATAATCAACGCGCTCGATTCCATAGCCAAAGCCGGAAGGAGGCTGTATTCTACAACGCCGTAAGAATGAACGTTTTTCGGCGCAAAGAGTTCTTTTGAAGGATTTGCCGTCGGTCCGACAAAAACAAACGAATCTTTTGGAAAAGCATTCGCGCAAGCTGTTACAATCTCGGCGTCAAGACGCTGATCGATTAATCCCCAATACAGAATTTTTCGACCGGGATACTGCTTGAGAACCTTCGTTGAACGGGGACGGCTGAAAAACTGCTCGTCAAAACCATGCTGAAGAAGAACGGAATTGCGTCCGGTTTGCTGGAAAATTCTGTCTTGCAGGGCGCGGGAAACGCAGATTATATCGTGACATTTATCAATAAGTTCCGATTCCATCAGACGCAAGGGCTTGGCGTCCATTTCCGGCCAGCAGGACCAGTCGTCAACGCAATAATAAACCCATCGGTCAACCGGCAATTCGCCAATCAGGTCGCTGATATACGGAACAGTTGAAATCCCAATAACCGGACCGTCGTGTTTTTGCAGTTCCGGAACGATCTGCTTTACCAAAAGGGATTTATTGATTCGCCGCCGGGTTTTCCCTCCAAAAGACGGCAGCATTTTGGGATTAAGAATTATCGGATTAATACGTCCGGAAGAATCGGATGCGGCATTTCCGACGCCCTTCGTCGTTTTCATCCAGCTGACGGCTTTTTCAAACGTTCTGCGAATCGTAACCCAATTCAGCTTTATCGCGCGAGTTCCAATTGTGTTGACCCAAACGACGTCGTAACGATCCAGCAGACGTTTAATCAAATGCTGACAACTGGACGGATGCCGTCCCCAGTCGTCAGAAAAAACCAGCAGGAGCGTTTTGGAATTGCTCATTTTATTTGATACTTAAATTCATTTGGTCAACGAATCGTAAATCCGACAATAGGCGTCGTGCATTTGCCGCTGAGTAAACATCTCCAGCAGTCGGGCGCGCCCTGCCTCGCCCAGCCGGACAGCCAGTTCCGGCTCGGTTGCCAGCAGATGCAGCGCTTTTGCCAGCGACGTCGGATTGCCAACCGGTGCGACAAACCCTGTCTGACCGTTGACAACAACCTCTTTACAACCGCCGGCGTCTGTTGTTACAATGGGAAGCCGCGCCGCCATCGCCTCCAAAAACGTTACCGGGATTCCCTCTGAAAGCGACGTGAGCAGAAACGCGTCCGCCCCTTTGAGCAGCCGGCTGACGTCGGATCTGGCGCCAGCCATAATAACGTCGTCTTGAAGGTTATGCTGATTAATTAGCTGTTCGATATAGTCCCATTCCGGACCGTCGCCAACAATGAGCAGACAAACGTTGGGCGTTGTCTGTTTCAAAGCCGCGTAAGTTCTCAAAGCGGTTCGATGATCTTTAATCGGGTCAAGCCGGGCGACCTGAATTATCGTAAAGGCGTCGTCCGGAATATTAAATTCGCGTCGAACGGATTCGCGCGTGTCGTTCTCGTTTTTTGAACGCAGATTGTCGTAAACGTCCGGGTCGATTCCGTTATAAATCACCTGAATCCGTTTGCCGGGATACCCCTCTTTTTTTTGAAGAGCTTCTTTGACTCGCTGCCCGACGGCGGTAAGAACGTCGTCGCGCCGATACAACAGGCGATTCGCCGTCCGCCGTTTCCAGCTGACCACGTCGGGATAAAAACGTCCATGTTCCGTCAACAGGATTTTGGGATTCTTCTTTCGCCATCGCGCCAAAGACGAATAAAAGTACGGCGTGCATTGATGAGCGTGAACGACGTCAATTTTGTACTGTTCAAACAGATTCGCCAACCGTTTGACGCAGTCTCTGTCCAAACCGGGCTGACGGTTGAGACATTCAACTTTGTATCCCTGATCGATAAGCTCCTGCGCCATCGACCCGGCAAGAACAACGTTTTCCGCATCCAGACAAAAGAACACAAATTCATACTTGCTGGCAAGGTCAGGGTCGGTCGCCAGACGATACGCCAGCGTCTCCGCCCCGCCCCAGTTGAGCGTATGTACAAATTGACAAATTCTTTTCATCCCAGATACCATAGCGTCTCCAAAGTCCAAAAACCAATGAACGTTCCCACAATCAAAACGCCGGCAATCAACGACGGAATCTGTCGGCGAGTAAAATCAAAACCGTTTTCAATTACGTATGCAGCATACGCCGCGCTGTACAAACACATCAACGGCGTCAGCGGCAGATGATAACGCGAATGAGCGAACACGAGCGAATGAACGCCCCAAAACAGCCCGACAACGCACAAAAACAAAAGATGAACGCGCCATTGTTTTGGCGGGGCGAAAAACGCGCCGAATACCGCCGTGATGAAAACCAGGGCGTAATACAGCATGATAACCCCAGCAACAAGAATCGACGCTTGCCTGCCATCGTCTGAATTCATTCCCTGAACGTCGCCATGAGCAAACAGAGCCGCGGTGGAACGTTCCAACTGCCAAAAGCACAACGCTTTCATTCCAAAACGCTGAAGGGTCAAACCGGGGTGTGACGCCATAAACTCTTTGGCGTACTTTCCCGCCAGCTTGTCTTTTTGTCCCTGCGTCATCGGGTCGACGTTTTCGTACTTTGTACGCAGAACGCTGTACCAGTTCTTCTCCCCTTCCTGATGAATGGCGTCCCAGGAGCGATACAGAGGCGTGTATTCATAATTGCCCATCATGAGATTCCGCCCCGACATGCAGTCGATAGCCGTCAGCGTCTGCTGCAGCTTCGTATTTCTAACAACCCACGGCGCAATCACTGCGGCGCTGACAATCAACGCAACCGCGGCTGACGTAAGACGAATCGTCCATCTCGATTTTTGAAAAAGAAGAATATACAAAAACAGACATGGAATGGCAAGCCACAATATGCTTCTCGTCAACGCGCCCAGTCCTAAAAACAGACCGCAAAACGCCGCGTTGAGAAAAGCCGATTTAAAAGTCAAAGAACAATTCTCGTCGCTTTCATCTGTTCCCTCGTTTTCGTCCGGGAAAAGCTGGACGGCAAAATAAAGCGTCAGAACAAGGAAGAACGTAAATTCCGTTTCGGTCAGAATCATAAAGTTCTGCATGATCATCGACGGATAAAAACAGAACAACCCCGCCCCAATTAACGAGGTCAATTCATTTTTAAACGCCTTTAGACCAATTCGATAAACCAGCCAAACGGTCAAAAGAGAAATCAGAACCTGAAATATCCGAACCGACAATTGAACGATCGCAGCGTTGTCCGTTCCCAAAACTTTATAAAAACCCGCAACTGTCCAAATGTACATCGGCGGACGAATGGACGACAATAAAACGGTTGAATTTACTTCCACTCCAAAATTGCCGCTTTGAGCAAAATACTGCGCCATGCCGTTGTAATGCTGCTCGTCAACGATTTGTAACGGCGCGTTCCAGGTCAGGAACAAAAACGGAATTCGAATCGCCAGTCCCGTCAGCAGAATAATCAACAGGATGTATTTGGATTTCATTTCGTCCGCCTCCGAAACGGGAATTCAAACGGTCGCTTAAGCCGGGTAAACCACGGCTCTTCTTCCGGGTGTATCGGATCAACCAGAATCGAAACGATTCCAGCCAGGTTTGCCGCCATGATGTCCGCGTAAATCTGGTCGCCGACCATTGCTGTTTGACGCTTGTCCCAATTTTGCTCTTTCACGGCTCGAAGCAGTCCAAACGGAAACGGCTTGAGAGCCAGGGCGCAAAACGGCAGTTGATGTTTTTCCGCAAACGCGCCGATTCTGCCCGGCTTGCCGTTGGAAACCAGACAAAGCCCGACGCCCGACTGACGCATCTGTTCCAGCCACTGAGCGCTAAACGGCTCCAGTTCCGTTTGCGAATAGCGTTTGAGCGTACAGTCGACGTCCAGCAACAGGTTTTGAATCCCGTTGTCGGATAAGAAATCCGGCGTCAGGCTGGAAACGCTTTCGACATGAATTCGGGCGGAAAACGGATACATCGGTCAGTTTTGAGTTTTACGGTTGTAAGTTTTATTGTTGACTCTTTCCCAGGTACTCTGCCAGTGCGTCTTGCCAGAACGGCATAGCAGGCGCGCCGGTTGCGTGATATTTGGACGTATCCAAAACGCTGTACAGCGGGCGCGGCGACGGCGCGTTCCATTCCTCGGTGGTAATCGCGTCCGCATGAACGGTCAGCCCTTCCAGCCGGAAAATCTCCATGGCGAAGTCGTACCAGGTTGTCGCGCCGGAATTGACGACGTGATACAATCCCCACTTTTCGCTTTCCAGCAGAAACAAAGCCGCCGTTACCAGATGAGGAATATACGTCGGCGTGCAATGCTGATCGGCAACGATTTTCAGCGGACGCCCGGACGCGCCCAAACGCTTCATGGTTTCGACGAAGTTGCCTGGCGTGTTCTCTCCCAACTTGCCGTACAGCCCGCACGTTCGGAGAATTAAACGCTTTGGACATTCCGCCGTCTTCTGCTCGCCTTCATATTTGGTTTTCGCATAGACGCCTTCCGGGAAAACGGGATCGGTCTCTTTGAGCGGTTCCTGCTTTTGAGTTCCGCAAAAGACGTAATCGGTCGAAAAATGAACCAGCGGGATATCGTAATGACGGCACAGCCGCGCCAGGTTCCCCGGACCAAAGGCGTTGATCTTCCGACAAATTGCCGGCTGTTCTTCGGCGGCGTCAACTTTTGTATACGCAGCCGCGTTGATAACGCCCCTCGGCTTGAGCGCTTCAAACAGGTCGGAAAGCTCCAGAGCGTTGGTAATATCGCCATCAGGCAAATCAAAACCTCTGGCAGCGCCGCCCAGACGCCGCATAAATTCGTCGCCAAGCTGACCTTTACAGCCAAAAATCAGGTATTGGGATTCCATATTCGTT
>JAZUMX010000439.1:0-1561 GCA_045603865.1 Thermoguttaceae bacterium | reverse complement strand
TTCTGCCGCCTTTGCTTCCGCTTCGGCTGCAGCGGCATCATTATTCTGTTCCGCTTGCTGTTCCGCCTGAGCGGCTTCCGGCTGCGGAGCTGGTTCGTCTGAAATTACTACTCCAATGGGGAATGCAAACAATAACAACATTATTATTGTCTGCAAAGCTAAATGACGTTTCAAAATGCACCTCCAATATAAAAGGGTAAAATAGGTTTATTTTATCTACTTTGCTTATTTTAGTTTACTTTTTCAAAAATGTGGTGAAATTTTTTGAAAAAAACGGATATTTGTTAAAAATAGTTTATCTGTCGAACTTTTACTGATTGCTATAACTGTAAAAATCGTTAAAATATGAATTTTAGCGTTTTAGTTCAGGGAATCCTGTTATAAAAATAGTATTGTTGTTTATTTAACGATAGCTTTTCCAGCTGGAATTGTTTCGCCGTCTTTCGTTTTGAAATCTTTTGAACCAAAGTTGACGGTTACCGTCGTACCGTCGGCGAAGACCGTTTGCTGAACCGTGCGGTCTGGCGAGAGTATCCGGTGGTCGAGCATTTCGCTGCGACCGGCGCTACGCCAGACCTTCTCGCCGATCTGGTAGCTCTGAACAAAGCGGTCTTTATGGTCGAGCCAGTACTGATAGGTAAACATGAACATGGGGGGGACGCCGTAGAGCGCGTTGAACAGGTCGCGTTTGTCCCACAGCGAAGGCAGCTTATTATTATAGTCTCCCCAATACCAGTACGAAACGGTGCAGTCGTGATAAACCAATTCCCACAGCGGGAGCCGATACGATTCTCCCACCTGGAATTTCGCGACCTGTTCCGGGACTTTGTCCCAAATCTGAACCATGTTTCGACCGGCTTCCGGGATTCGATAAGGTCCCAGACTCATCATGCCTTCAAAGAAATCGCAGTACGGGACGGACGCCTCATGTCCGGTTTCCGCTCCGCAGACGAGGTTGAATTCCCTGCCCATCAATCCCAGCAGACGCATTTTCCAGATTTTGCTTTCGGTTCTGGTCATGGGATGGTTGGGCGAATAACATTCGCGCCAAGGCGATGCGGTTGTCGTATCGATAAACCGGGCTTTATACGGAATGGTTTTCAATTCCTGAGAAATACGTTTACGCGCGTAGTCGGGAGCTTTGGAGTCGCACAGAACGCCGCAGGGAATTCTCGGCTTGGTTTTGTCTTTTGGCGTAACTGTCCAGCCTTTAATCCAGACGCCGTTTTTGTCGAGCATGATATCGTTCGGCCAGGCTTCTTTGATCCAGCCATTATGCCAGCCGGGCAGTTCCGGCTCACGCGACGGATCCATAATATCCTGATAGATGTCGTATCGGCTTGTCAGTACGCCGGGCAGCTCGTTCATCGCCTTGATTTCAAATTCGTTCCCGCCGCCAGACCAGAGAATTCTCTTTATTCCCGCCGCCTGCATGTCCTTGACGAGCTGAACTTTATCGGAGGTTCCGCCCATGAACCAGACGTTGACTGCGCCGATGAGCCGGTCAATGCCGTCTGCCAGAGCCGGGTTGCACCCGACAAGGTCGGTTCCTGATTGGACG
>JAZUMX010000438.1:0-1666 GCA_045603865.1 Thermoguttaceae bacterium | reverse complement strand
CGGAGAAGGCAAAACGCTCAAACATTGCATCGGCATCGATACGCAGCGCCGCAGCGCCAAAGCGTTGGGCGTGTACGGAATCCCGCATTCGGTTTTAATCGAACCGAAATATGGCGCCGTCGTCTGGGAAGGCATGACGGAGCAAAAAGGCTACGAACTGACCGACGAACTGATTGAAAAAATTCTGGCGGTTGGAGAGAAAATGAAAAAGTAACGGCATAGAGCGAGTTGATACTTTTGCTCAAGCTCGCTCCTCACTCCTAATTCCTAACTCCTAACTAATCCTTGTAACTCCCGGTCCGGAAAGAACGCTGGCGCCGGCGCTGGTTCGAGAGACTTCTATTTTGTTGGCGATGCGTTCTTTTAAGGCGTCAACGTGAGAGATAATCCCGACAAGTTTATTGGAGTTGTCTGAATACTGGAATATATTGATGGCGTCCAATGCGGTTTGAAGGGTTTCTTCGTCAAGCGTCCCAAACCCTTCGTCCAGAAAGAGCGTTTCCAAAGAACGGTTTTGACTCGACATCTTCGACAACCCCAGCGCCAGGGCGAGACTGATCAAAAAACTCTCGCCGCCAGACAGGTTGGATGTTGGACGAACTACTCCGCCCTGCCAGAAATCAATGCAAAATATCGACAAATTATCTTTTCCGCTGACGGAAGTCGTCTTAGTAACGTTTGACGTTTGTTCTTCCGAATCGGATTGAGAATCGGCTGTCTGATGAAGCGTGAGCTGGTATCGCGGCGCCAAATGTTCCATTTGGTCGTTGGCGTAGTCGATAAGAGTTTCCAACGACATTCGCTGAACGATTTTACGGTACTTCTTCCCGTCCTGACTGCCGATGTAATTGTTAAGATTTGACCATTGATCGGCAACCGCCTTTTGTTTGTCGAATTCCGCCTGAACTTCAGCATGCCTCTTTTTGTTTTGTTCGTTGGTCTTTAACTGTTCTTTTTTAGAGCCAACGTCAAGAAGGAGCGAGTTAAGCTCCGCTTTTTTATTGCTGTTGTTTTGAATCAATTCCTCTTCCGGTTTGTCGGTAAGATTCTGTTCTTTCAATTTGAGCAGACTTTCTTTATTGGCTCTTTGCCGTTCTTCCAGACGCGTTTTTTGCTCGTCCAGCTCCCGCTGACGTTTTTGCAGACGTTCTCGCAGCTGTTCGTCTTTCAAAAGAGCGTTGTCAAAATCTTCAACCGTGGAAAACTGCTCTTCTGCGAGCTTTTTATTAAACGCTTCAAGAGACTCGTTATACTGACTGGACGCGGTTTCTCGTTCTTCCTGTCGAGCTTCCAGATTTTGTTTTGTGGTTGCCTGTTTTGCTTCAAAAGCAGCTTTATTCTCCTTGTGAGAATTAAGCTGTTTTGCCGCGGCGTCGACAGCGCTGGACAGGCGCTGGTATACTTTGTCCGGGTCGTCAGAGCCGAATAGTTTCTGACGTTCCTTTTTCAGCTCGTTCAACTCGTCTGTTTTCCGTTTAACCTCCGAAATTTGCTGCTTGAGAGCGTCTCTGAGCAGAATCGGCGTTTTGAGCGCATCGAGTTTTTCAGCGTCCTCCAGTTTGATTTGCGTCGTCTGCGTTTTGTCTGTGATTAAACGAATTCTGTTTTCAACTTTCTTTACTGTAACGTCGTCGTCGCATCCGATTGTTTTACAAATGTCGTCAGA
>JAZUMX010000437.1:0-16482 GCA_045603865.1 Thermoguttaceae bacterium | reverse complement strand
CTTGTACGATGCAACGTTAGCCGTCGCGCGAACGGAATCGTTAAACCGCTCGTCTGCCGGACGCCAGGGTTCTACCGCGTCTGACGGCAGACTCCACGGAGCGAATGTCGGCATGACGTAATTCGTTACGTCCGACAGGTTGGCAAAGGAACTGAAATCGTCGTCAATTTTACCGTAGTAAAAATTTGGATTAGTCGAACCCGCTCTGGCGGCATACGTCCACTGCAAGTCCGTCGGGAGAGAACAGACAATGCAGTCTTTTTCTAACTGCTGAGAAAGCCACTGACAAAACTGTTCCGCCTCCTGACAGGAAACGCGAACGACCGGCTGATCGGGTCCGTCAGTCTGAAAACCGCGGTCAAGCAGGCTGAATACAAGGAAATCTCCAAACTCGTATCGGCTGTCGTGTTTCGGATCAAAGGCGTGGAATTGAGCGTTGGTTATTTCCGTTTTGCTAATCCAGAACCCGCCTGTCGGCTGACCGTTGAGAGTCCCTTTAGGTACATAGACGAATTCGATTGTCTCGCCGTTGGGAAGCGTTACCGTTTTGATTTTCTGACGGTCAAACGGTTCGTTAAGCGCAATTGTCGGCGTTGGCTGACTGGCAGCTCGCGCTTTGAGTTCAGCGTCGATTTTGTCTTTTGGAGGAAGAACAGGCTTAACGGCTCCAGGAACGTACGGATTGAAAATTCCTTCCTGATCTTGAACCAGGTCGCTGTACATTTCCCGTAGTTCTTCTCTCAACTGCGCCTGACGGTCAGTTCGCTGATGACCGCTGACTTCAATCCACGTCCCGTGGAAAGGCGTATTCATATCAACCCAGGTCGTCAACACGTCCCAATCTTGAGGGGAAAGCAGTTCTGCTGCGCCGTAATGCCCCGCCGGGTCGTTTCTCAACGTTTGGAACAGGCGCGTTGTTGAAACGTGAAACTCCCGGGGCGAAAGCAGATGAGCGTCCGACTCTATCGTATGCCCTCGGACGAATCGGCGTAAATTCATATACGACTTTGAAAATCGCCCGCCGTTGTTGTACATGGCGTTACCCGCCACAAGAGGGATGTCGTCCGTATTTTCCAGCGAGAACGTTTTCGGGACGTCAGCCAGCGCCGGATTGGCTGCGTCGCGATTCTCTGTGTGACATCCAACGCAGTATTTGTCCAGAATCGGCTGAACTTCCCTCCTGAACGAGAAGCCGCGATCCGGTCCGTAAAACGGCGTGATTTTAGACGCTGGACGGTTCCCGGCAATCGTTCTTTGTCGAACGGGAGCGAGGTTGTTGTTTTGATGACACCCGACGCACGACACGACTTCGCCCGGCATGGCGGTGAACCACGACCGCATGAGTTGTAATGCCGCGCCGTTTTCGTCTAGCGGCTGAAGCGCTATCGGGACGTTGGCGGGAACGGTGAAATGAGCCGAGCCGTCCTCTTCTACCGGGACGGTTCCCAAAACCGAGCGAATGTCCCACGGACCGTCCAGCCCAACGCGGTCGTACTGCCCGCCCATGCCGTGATACGAATAATTATACGTGAATACTCTCAGTTGCTTAACTTCCCCGCGGCGAATTCCCTTCAATCCGGGCCCCATATAGATGTCAGCCAGAAAGACGGTCGCCGTCTTGCTTTCCGGATTGGTTCTATCGACAATAGCCGGCGGAATCGGGGTCTTTTGCAGCGGAACGGGTTCTAAAATCGCGTAGCCGGGCTGCTCGTACAGAAGAACGAAGTTGTCGAAAACGTCAACCAGATAGACGCCCCATTTTGACAACGGCGACGGCTTGCACGATACAATAACGTATTTATCCGACAACGGCGACGGGTGCAGAAACTTCGGCCAGGACGCGCCCGTCAAACCGTCTTTGAGAATCGGCTCTACCTTTTTCCCTCGCTGACCGATTTTCTGAACTGCGCCGTCCGCCTCGAAATCGCTTATCGACGTATCAAACAGAACCAGTTCCCCGGCGCGGTTGACGTCGTGATGTCCAACGACAACCGCGTAAAATCGGTTGGCATTTCCCGGCGTAGGCTTGGCGTTAAACATGCTGTTGGGCCAGTACGAGTTGCTCCCGTAATAGCTCACTTGATTTGTCCCATCCGGATTCATGGTAAACATGAGCCGATAAAACGCGTGCGGCGTATCGGTGTATTCCCAGCGCAGATACATAATCCGCCCGTTGGGCATGACAGTCGGGTTCCAGTTGTGTTCCTGATCAAAGGTCAGCTGACGAACCCGCCCGTCTTGATAGCGCACGTACGTATTTGTAACATGAGACGTCCCGCGAACGCACGGAACGCCAATCATCGGCGCGGTTGACGTAAAGATGATTCTCCCGTCGGGTAGATAGCAGGCGTCGTAATTGTCGACGTCGGCATGGTCAATCGTCTGGATTTTACGGGCTTCGACCGTTCCCTGTCCGGACAGCGCGTCGTCTGTCAACGGGATTTCAAACAGCTGCCAGCGACCGTTCCCGCCGTCTTTCTGCAAGTCCGGCTTGGAAAACATCAAGCGGTCAGCGTTGAAATGCAAGTCGAGTTCGCCAACGTACTCGTTGCTTTGCGGATGATAAACCGTTTTGACGTCATCCTGTTTGGGAACTTGCAGGGAAAGAGGAATTGAGATAATATCGTTGTCGTATCCGATGTGACGGAGGCTGGAATTGCTCGCCCAGTTGGACGGCAGCCCCAAATTCCCGGCGGTGCGTCGAATCGCCAGAATTGACTTGACGTTTTTCAGCAGCGGGTTTTCCAGCAGCGCCTGACGTTTCAGAGCGTCCAAGCGGTCAAACAGAATGTCCGGCGCGATGGTTGCAGACGCTTTTTCCAGTTCCGCCAGCTGGTCAAGATATTTTTGACCGTTGACGTATTCTTGCGGATAGGATTCCGTCAAGTCGTTAATCGCCAGTTTGAGCGATTCGACTTCATGCTCAAAGTCGCGTTCCATAGCCGCGATCTGACGTTCGTTTAACGTCGCGTTGGGATCGTACGGCGTCAATTCCACCCATGCCGACGGCATTTGGAGATAGTTCAAAACGTTGGACGTGAACTGAACGAGGTTGCTGTAATAGACGTTGTTTTTATCGGTATAACACGTTAGACGCCAGCCGGATGTAACAATTCGACCCCTGCCCAAAGCGTATTCCCAAATCGGCTTTTCGTCGCCAAAGGCAGACGCCGCCAAGAGCGTCCCGCCCCGGGGTCGAATCGCGTGGAAGTCCGAAAAAGCGGAATAGCCGCCGTCGGAAAAGTAGACAGCCGCCCGATTCTGTCCCTGCTCGTTCCCACGCTTCAGTCCTCGAAACAGCGGGGACTGCGCCCCGTTTTTCAATAGCAGCGGAATCGCCGCGCCCGGGTTCCGGTCGTGGTTTCCCGCCAGCTGGCGCGGCGCAACGGTTTCCAGCCCCAGCTGATTGAGAGCCGGCCACGACGCCCCGGTCAGAAACAGCCCTCCGCCCTGTTCGACAAACGACTTTATCTTCGCCGCGTCCGCGTCAGAGACAGCGTACTTCTCGCTATCGCCCAGATGAATCCATAAAACGGACGTCTCCGACAGACGATCTGCCGTTACTTCCAGAAAATCCGGGAACAGAGTTTTCCCCAACGCCAAGGCGGACTCGTACTCTACGCCCGTTACAGACGTTTTGAGAATCGCCGGGCTTTTCGCCCAAACGTCAACCGAAATCAGGACGCTGACAACAACTGCTAACAACAGGAACGTTCTTTTCATTGCGGTATTCATAAAAGGTACAGGAAGGTTAAACTTTCAGGGTGTATTCATTTATACAAAATCTATACACAATTATAAGAAATCGAAAAGTATAAATCAAGAGGGTATGAGGCGCCGCATCCCTTTTTCCTTTTGGGTGCGTTCAAATCTGGGGGGCGCCAGAAAAAGGAAAGGAATTTGGAACTCTTTCGTAGCCCCCAGATTTATCTGGGGGACTAAATAAAACGCTCCTCCCCAAAACGCTTCCCTTCCCCTCCCTTCCCCGCTCCATTCGGAGCGGAGAAGGGAGGGGAATTCGTGCGTTATAATATTATTTGGCGTTGTATTTGCACCCCACACCTAAAGGTGTGGGCTACGTTTTAGATACCCATCTCACCTATTTTCGCAACCCAAAATTTATCGCACCCTCCCTTTTCAAAAAATCTCTCATCTCTTGACTTTTATCTCACATTCTATACAATTAGATGTATAATACCCTATTTTCAAAGGAACGCCGAAATGCTAAACGGAAAGAGTTTGACTTTTGTTTTTATACTGACGCTGATTGCATCCATAACCCTCTATGCGGCTGAGAATGCGTCGTCGAAAAAAAGCGTTGATGACGCTCAACAGCGCTTTGGCAAACCGGCAGTAAATCGTTTTGAACAGATGATTCAGTCCGGCAATTTCGATTTAACTCCGCAAGGGTATAACGAATTTACCGTTCTGCATTATGCTGTGTTTATGGACGATTTGGATCTCGCCAAACAATTGGTCGAAAAGGGCGCAGACGTCAGCGCTAAAAACAGGCACAATATAGAGCCCTTATTCTTTGCTGCTGATAATGACAATTTGGAAATGGTAAAACTTCTTGTTGAGAATGGAGTAGACGTCAACAATCGAGACTATAACGGCGGCAATCCAGCGCTATTCGTTGCAGCGTTAAAAGGCAATTGGGAAATATTTCAATATCTCGTTGAAAACGGCGCCAATAT
This sequence comes from Thermoguttaceae bacterium, assembly GCA_045603865.1. Lineage (GTDB taxonomy): Bacteria > Planctomycetota > Planctomycetia > Pirellulales > Thermoguttaceae > RUG11551. The sequence goes on along the minus strand of JAZUMX010000437.1, from coordinate 11,785 downwards.
TTTCACACGAAATTCGCATGGCTGTTCTACTATACACGTAGCCGCGGAAGGCGGCAATTTGGAAATTGTTAAATGGCTCATCGAGAACGGATTGGACGTCAACACAAAAGTGGCATGTGAATGTACATGTCTGCATCATGCAGCTAAAAGCGGCAATATTGAATTGATTAAATGGTTCATTGATAAAGGATTGGACATAAACGCCAAAGATATCGAAGAACGCACCGTTTTACATTATGCCGCTGAAGGAGGCAGCGTGGAAGCGGTTCAGTGGCTTGTCAAACAGGGATTAGACATTAATGCCGTAATTACTAATGCGAATCGTCGGACTCGTTACATTGGCGGAAACCTTCATATAGATCTTGATAACGATGGGGTCGATTTATTATCCATCGCGGCGCTGACTGGCAATTTGAAACTGGTTCAATGGCTGGTTGAGCAAGGAATGGACGCCGTCGTCGACAATGATATTTTAAGACCGGCGATTAAAAGCGGCAATATTGAACTCGTTGAATGGCTTGTCGAACAAGGCGCCAATATAAATCAAAACAAAAATCTGTTATTCTATGCAGCTTTAAATGGCAATTTGAAGCTGGTTCAATACCTTGTAAAGCAGGGCGCTGACATTAGAAAATCAAATAATGTTTTACAAGGGGCGGCATGCAGCGGCAATATGGAACTGATTCAATGGCTTATTGAACAGGGCGCTGATGACAACAGCAATGAGGATTCATCAATTTTGGCATACGCTATCGACAGTCACGATGTCAACGTATTGCGTTTTTTTGTTGAAGAGAAAAAAATAAACGTTAATTCGTCTATCTCTTCCAGCTATTACCGTTCACCTTTAGAACATGCTGTAAATACTGACGATTTTGATATGGTGAAATATCTCGTTGAACATGGAGCTGACGCCAATCCAAACAGATGGTCTCGTATAATTCCATATTGGTATTACTTACATCAACAGGGCCACAACCCTGAGACCGTCAAGTACCTTCGAGAACATGACAATACGCTGATAATTTGGAGCGGCGTTTTATCGCTGATAGTTATATTAATTACTTCATATATAATTTACAGAAATCTTCGATCTAAAAAGCCCGTCGAGACGGAGTAATCGTTCTCTACAAGCGTTCAAGAATTAAAATACGCAATTTGGAAGGCGTATTTGCAGCGTCTGCGGTAAAAATACGAAAAATTGCTCTGGTATTGCAAGGCGATTTGATATATAATGCCTATTGGTATAATATATAGTGGCGAAGTATCGGATTGCGTTTTGCTCTCTGTTTCCTAAAAGAACCGCTTCGCGGTTTAACCGGGCGCCTAACGCGCCCCGCTCGCCTAACCCTTTCCCCTTTTTATCCATAACCATGGCATTGACATATTTAACAGCTGGAGAATCGCACGGAAAAGGCATCCTGGCTTTGCTGGACGGTTTTCCCGCCGGACTGGAAATTGATACAGATAAAATCGACGCGCGGCTTCGTCTTCGTCAGGGCGGATACGGCCGCGGCGGACGTCAACAAATCGAAACCGATTCCGTCGACGTTCTGACCGGCGTAAAAGTCAACCGGACGCTGGGAAGCCCCGTCGCCCTTTGGGTGAAAAATCGAGACTATAAACTCCCACAAATGCCGGAACTGGAACGTCCGCGCCCGGGTCACGGCGACCTGTCCGGCTCGAGAAAGTATCTCGACGGGATTCGCGCCATTCTGGAACGCTCCAGCGCTCGAGAGACGGCGGCGAAAGTCGCGGCGGGAGCGTTGGCGGAACAGCTTTTGGAGAGCTGCGCCGGAATTCGCGTTCTGGCTTACGTTGTCCGAATTGGGGAAGCGGAATTGACGCCTGACGCAGCCCTGCTCTGCGATTTTGACGCTGCGATTGAAAAGCGAAACGCCAGCCCGGTGTATTCGCTGTCTTCTCCCAAAGCTGACAAACTCGCCTGCGATTTAATCGACAAAAGCCGCCAGGCGGGCGACACGATCGGCGGAATCATCGAAATTCGCGCGACTGGTTTGCCGTTTGGATTGGGCACGCACGCTCAATGGACGGACAAGCTCGACGGACGTCTGGCGCAAGCCGTCATGGCGGTTCAGGCGATCAAGGGCGTCGAAATCGGCTTGGGATTTCAGGCGGGATTCGTACCCGGCTCGCAAGCGCACGATGCTATCGGCTTCGACCCGAAACTGGTCAATACAAACTGTCTGGGATTCGTCCGCCCGACCAATCGCGCAGGCGGTTTGGAAGCTGGCATGACAAACTCGCAGGACATCGTCGTCCGCGCCGCGATGAAGCCGATTCCGACCATGCTCAAACCGATGGCGTCCGTCAATTTAACAACCAAACAGCCCGACGAGGCGACTTACGAACGTTCCGACGTCTGCGCCGTTCCCGCCGCCGCGATTGTTTTGGAATCGGTTGTCGCCATGACGCTTGCCTCAGCGCTGACGGAAAAGTTCGGCTGTGACAACGTCGAGGAAATTCGGCAGAGAATTTCATTATTCAACCAGCAAGCAAGAAAATAGTTATAAGTGGTAAGTGGTTAGTGGTTAGTTGAATTGATTTATTAACGCTTGCGACCTTACCACTTACCACTCAAAACTTACCACCCCCCACTCCCTACTCCCTATTCCCCATTTCCTACTCCCCAACATGAGATTACGCGATAAAATCCGACGACGCATAGCCCGTACCGTTCTGGCGGTTTTCGGCTGGCTTCCTCTTGTCGCGTTGATCTTCACAGCGTTTTTTATTCGCAGTAAAACTTATGTTGAATGGTCGGAATCGTCGATAGCCAACGCGCTGGAAATGCAGGTCAATTTCGAGTCGTTTGAGCGCCCGCGGTGGGACACGTCCCGGTTTGAACGTGTAACGCTGAGCGATCCGGAAACGGGCGAGCCGGTTTTGAAATGCGCCTTGCTGGAAGTAGAGCATCAGCACACCAAAACGCCTGTTCCGCTGTTGAGAATTCGTCTTAAAGACTGCAAGGTGTACATGGACAACTCTGTTTCCCTGTGGTCTTTCGTCCATCGATCGTTCGCGCACCGCCGGCTGTGGAAAAACATGCAGGTGGAATTTTCGGCGGTCAACGTGTCTTTCGACTCCTGCAAGGAGCAGTCAATTCGATTCATGTCCGGAACGCTCAAAGACGTCAAAGACGGTTCAGAAGGCGTGTTTGCTCTCTACATAAACGACCTTCGCGAAGATATGAAAAAGGAGGAATCGAACGAACCCGCGCGTCTGAAAATAATGCGCTTAACGAACTCGTCTCCTGCAACAACGACGATTGCTCTGGACGCGTCCAACTGTCCGATTGCTTCTGGCATGCTCTCGCATTGGCACGCGCCATTAAAGCGTCTTGGCTCCAATTCGCTCTTTCAGGGAATCGTTGTCGCCGCCAACGATGGCGCTGGCTGGGACGGGACTGTTACAGGAAAGTTCGACAACGTCGATTTGAGTCAGATGTTTATCAAAGCCGGCAGAGCGCAGCTTGTCGCCAACGCAAAAATTTCAATCGACAAAGCGGAGTTTAAAGATCAGCGGCTTGTAACAGCGCGAGGGCGGGTGGACGCTCAAAACGGCGTTATTGACCGCGGTTTGCTCGACACGCTTGTATCGCAGCTTCGTCTCAGCGGAGGCGGCGGATTCAATCCCTATTCAGACGCCACTCATTTCAATCAGCTCGCCTTTGGGTTCGATATACAAAATGAAATGATTTCTCTTACCGGAAAGTGCAGTTCATGCCCGACGGGCACGATTCTCAACAGCCAATGGTCGCTGGTTCGAGAGCCGCTCAACCCGTCCGATAAATCCCCACTTGCCGTCGCCATGAAAACCTTTTCATACGCCGACAACCAGCAGTATATCCAACTCGCTCAGCCGGACGCGAATTCGACAAGATAATATGGAGTGCGGCGGCTTGACGCCGCTTTCATTACCATAACCGCCGAGAGCAACGAAAAACGTAATTCGCGCTAACAACGCAATGAACAATATATATTCATACAAATATTACAAAGCGTTATTTGCACGAAATATATTATTGGTAATTGTCAACGTTAATCCTATAAAAGCGATGTCAAGCCGTCGCACTCCAAAGTTTACTGAAATGAAAAGAATCCTGCTCTCCCTGTTTGTCGCCGTTATCGCCTTTAGCGCCAGCGCTGTTTCAGCGCAATACCCTCAATTTAACGCCCCGGACGACAGACCGATCGTCTGGTTTGTTCACGGCATGGTTACCGTTCAGGACAAGTTTGAAAGAGAGCTTGCCGAGCTTCGGGAAATCTATCCCAACGCGGAATCGGTCGAACTGAAAAAATGGAACTCGCCCAAGCTGAACCTGGTGCAAATGGGGCCCGCCTGGAGCATTTCGCTGGAAAACGCGAAACAATACGCTCCCGTCCTGGCGGACGAGATTATTCGCCTGCCCGCCCATCGACGCGACAGACTGATTCTGGTCGGTCATTCGCTCGGCGGGAGAATCGTTATCAACGCGGCGGCGATCTGTCAGCAAAGAAACGTAACAGTTAGAAAAATCATCCTCGCGGGATCGGCTATCAACAACGACGACCCCAACATTACCGCAACCTTTGCCGTTTCTCAGGAGCCGGTTGTCAACCTGGTTAACGTCAACGACGCGATGCTGGCGGTTTACAAAGTCGGCGGGGAATTCGCGCCGGCGCTGGGAACAGGGTATTTGTATCCTATCGACCCGATGCGTTTTATAGAGCTGACCATGGACGGCACTGTCAATCACTTTGGCTTTGAGTATCTGGAAAACTATAAAAAACGACTCAAGACTGGGAACTTTACCAATAAGTACATAGTCGTTCCCCAGGATTTCAGCAACGTCGATTTCCCGACGTTGGGCGGAACGGTGGCATGGGATGCCTTGGACTCCTGCTCCGGCTGGATTCTTCAGCACAATCAGGTGACAGGACATTGCCGGATTATCGACCCGGACGGAATCCGAAAAGCCTGGGGACGAATGGGAAAGATGCAAATCGCCTTTGAGAAGGTCAAACAGCAGCTCGCGCTTCGACAGCCCAATCAATTTAACGCCAAGACTGCGAAAGACATTACTGTCATTCAGGACTTTTACAACTGGGACAGATCGACCGCCGGCGGAGACGTTTGGTGGGACAACATCGACCAGTTCCGCGGCTGGAAATTGCAGCAGCACAAGCTCACCGGGCATTGCCGAATTCTGGACGAATCCGACGTCCGCCGCGCCTGGGGAACGGAATCCAACATGCAGAAATCCTTCGACAACGTCAAACGGCAGCTGGAAAGATAGTTGGCAAGCGTCCCGCATGCATTTTTCAATGCTATTTGAATTTTCCGTCAATCATTTTCCCAAAATAACGCGGTATCATGAAACTCGAAAAAGTTCTGTGCATTGTATTATTATTGATTCTGAGCGTTTCTGGAACGCTCAACGCGGAAGAAAAATCTGCGCCTAAAAGAAGCGTTGAAGATGCTGAGATTGCGTTTGGCAAATCGACTGTAGACCGTTTTGAAGAGATGTTTCAGTCTGGCGATTTCGATTTCAAGGCGTACGGAAATCGCGGCGTTACAGTTTTACATTACGCTGTCTTAATGAACGATCAAGAACGCGTTAAACTGTTAATCGAAAAAGGAGCCGACGTCAATGCCAGGGATAATAACGATGCAACGCCGTTAATTGTTGCGGCTGATAACAACAATTGGGAATTAATAAAAATTCTTGTCGAGAATGGAGCTGACGTCAACGCCCAAAATAGAGATGGCGATAATGCTATGTTTAATACTGCTCTAAGCGGCAATTTGGAAATGGTTCAATACCTTACTGAAAAAGGCGCAGATATTACTGTTAAAAGCGCGACGGACAATATACTGCTCTGGGCAGCTCGAAGCGGTAATTTGGAACTGGTTCAATGGCTTGTAAATCAAGGAATTAGCGTATCAAAATCTAATGGCGCATTACATTATGCTGTGTCGAGCGGGAATTTGGAACTGGTTCAATGGCTTGTTGAACATGGGGCAGACGTGAATGACTTTTATTTTAATGATTCCGTTTTGGCGTATGCTGTCGATAGTAATTATCCAGAGATATTGCGTTATCTTGTCGAAGAAGCAGGAGTAGACGTCAATGATTTCATTAATAGAAAGATTGACTATACAGCTCTGGAAAAAGCTGTAAAGAACAACAATTTTGAATTCGTAAAATTCCTTGTCGAGCATGGAGCCAACATCAATCCTCGCATTATTTTAGAATCTTATCCCCTTCCCTATTGGTATGCTCTGGGCAACGCCGATCCGGAAATTGTACAATACCTTAGAGAACGCGATAATTTGCTTAAAGCGTTGGGCGTTTTGGCTCTGATAATTTTGGCGTTTAGCTTGTTTATTATCTATAAACTGCTGAGACGCAAGACTATTAGGGTCGAATAGATAAAGGCAGGGCTGTAAATCCCCAAACAAAAATCGCCGTCGGATTAGCTCTGACGGCGACTTTGATGTATCTGTAAAACAGAGGGCAAATTAGCCGAGAATCTGTTCGACAACGACTTTGGTATACTTCTGACGGTGTCCGTTGCGGCGTTTGGAGTCCTTGCGGCGACGGAATTTCTGGACGACCAGTTTCGGTCCTTTTTCGACGCTGAGAACCTTAACGACGACTTTCGCGCCTTCCAGAGCCGGTTTGCCGATCTTCAGCCCTTCGTCTGTGCGGATAGCCAGAACTGTGGTCAGATCGATTTTGTCGTCGGGATTGACGTTATCACGGTAATCAATGCAAAAGCGCAGACCTTCTTCAACTTTAAATTGACGTCCGCCGTCTTCAATAATTGCGTACATTGCGTTTTCCTCAAAAAACTTTATGGCGTTAAGCTTCGGCGCCCTTGGATATTACTTGGGAGAAAATAACGTCCGACGCCCCAAATTATTAAAATTACATAGGCTGAAAACGGAGGGAATCGCTTTCAGTTCTGCATAATATAGCAGTTTTATCATAAATTACAAGGGAGTACAGGGGCGTTTTCCCCAAAAATAATTCATTTTGACGTTGACTTTTCTCAAATAGATACTAAAATTACTGTCGAAATGCCAAATTTTGATTTCCTGACGGATCCGGAGCTAGGGAATAGGGAACAGGGAATAGGGAATGGCGATTCGCCGGAGGCGAATTTAAATACTACTGCCTACTGCCTACTGCCTACTGCCTCAAAACCACCTCAAACCGAGGACGAAGACTCCCCGTGGGGAATTATTATATCATTTCTATTTCATTTTATTGTCTTAATTACCCTGGCGTTGGTTCCGATATACCATAAAACGACCATGTTTCCGGGGATATCGCTTGTGGCAACGCTCGATTCTTCGGAAGAGTCAATGGTTCCAGAAGACGACTTTGGCGACGTTGCGGTTAGTCAGGCGGGCGGAATGCAGTCTGACGAAAGCGCTGCGCTGCTGGAAGAGGATGCGATTCCAGAGACGGCGTCGGAAAATCCAGCCGCCCAGCTGGACGACGTCAAACCCGTTGAGATGGAGGCGGACGACACGACGCGAAAGGTAGAACTGCAAGACATAAAATCAGCGTTTGATTCAGAAAATCCGGATTCCGGAGAAACGGCGGCAGGCGCGAATCAGCAGGCGAACGAAATCCTTCAGTTGGGGAAAAGCCGCGAGGGCTTGGAAGCGGGTCAGTCGGACGAGGTCGTTGGCGGCGGCGTAAACGGTCGAGCAGACGACGGGGTTCGACAAAAACTGCTCAAAGAAGGCGGAGGAAATCGCAACAGCGAACAGGCGGCGGACAAAGCGCTGGCGTGGATCGCGATGCACCAGTATCCAGACGGTTCGTGGCGTTTTTCGTTCGAAAAACATCCCAACTGCCGCGGCGCGTGTAAAAATCCCGGAACGGAAACGTCTGACACCGGCGCGACGGCTCTGGCTTTGCTGGCGTTTATGGGAAAGGGCAACACCCACGTCAGCGGCGAATACCAACAAGCGGTCAAACAGGGATTTACGTATCTAGCCAGCAAGGGAGAGTTTAACGAACGGCGCGGCATGAACTTCCGGCGCGGATCTCAGCACGGGGGAATGTACTCGCACGCCCTTTCTACTTTGGCGTTATGCGAGATTTATGAACTGACGGAAGACAACACGTTCCTGGAGCCGATTCAGGAATGCGTTAATTATATTACGTACAACCAGGCGCCGACCAACGGCGGGTGGCGATACGAACCGGAAGAGCCGGGCGACACGACCATGACCGTCTGGATGTTGATGGCTCTGCGTTCCGCTCAAAAGGCGGGAGCGTCCATTCCCCGGGCGACTTGGGCGAACACCAGCAAATTTCTGGATTCCGTCTCCTCTGACCATGGGGCGCTGTACGGCTACAAAGACAACTCGCCGCGGCGGTCAACAACGGCAGTCGGGCTTTTTGGTAGAATGTTTTCCGGATGGCGAAGAACGGAAGACGCTCTCGACAAAGGAACGTCGTACCTCAACGACTGGGGACCGTCCGACAAAGACGTTTATTACAACTATTACGCGACTCTGGTCTTGCGACATTACGAAGGTCCGCGCTGGCGCACCTGGAACCCGAAAATGAGAGACTATCTCATCTCCACACAGGCGCAGACCGGGCACGAGTCCGGGAGCTGGTTCTTCCCCGGCGAACATAACGAAGCCGGCGGGCGTCTGTATGTAACGGCTCTATGCGCCATGACGCTTCAGGTCTATTATCGATACATGCCTCTGTACCGTCCGGAAACGTTCTATCAAGACGCGGCAGACTGAAAATAATTAGCAATTATCAATTTTCAATTAGCAATTATTGAGGCTCTTTGCGTTTCTCGCAACTCGCGACGCGCAACTTAATTGATAACTGCTTATTGACAATTGCTAATTGATGTGGCGCTTTGCGTAATTGCTAATTGCTCATTGATAATTGCTAATTCTCACTCTTTCAGTTCTTCCCCTTCCGAGCGCGCAATGTAGACGGCGCAGCAGGTGTCGCCGTAGATGTTGACGGTGGTTCGGGTCATGTCGAGAATGCGGTCAATGGCGAGGATGACGCCCAAGCCTTCCAGCGGCAGACCAACGGCGCGTAAGGCAATAGCAGTCATGACGAAACTAGCCATCGGGATTCCAGCAGTGCCGGCGGCGGCGAGCATAACAAGCGTTACCATAATAACCTGGTCTGAAAGTGAAAGCGGCAGTCCGTACGCCTGAGACAGGAAGATAACGATAACGCACTCGTACAGAGCCGTGCCGTTCATGTTAAGCGTTGCGCCCAAGGGAATAACAAATCCGGACGTCTGACGGGAAACGCCGCTGTTCTTTTCCAGACATTCCATCGAAAGGGGAATGGTCGCGTTGGACGTGGCAGTCGAAAACGCTGTTAGCAGGCTTGGAAGCATGTTGACCATGTGACGAATCGGATTGACTTTGGCGAAGACAATCAAAACAATCGACAGCGTTATAAAGAAGTGGAACCCCATTCCCAAAAAGCTGGTCAGCATAAACATGCCCAAGGAACTGGCGGCTTGCACCAGCTTGTCGGAATCGCCGGCATACTTGGCGCACTGAACGGCAATGAGTCCAAAGACGCCAATGGGCGCCAGGCGAACGACCAGCAGCGTCATCTGCATCATCAGTTCAAAGCACGATCGGAAAAAATTCTTGAGCGTTTGCGCGTTTGACGACGGTATTGAGTGAATAAGCGTTCCCGCCAGAAAGGCGAAAAAGATTACAGGAAGCATGTTTCCCTTGGACATGTCCTCAACGACGTTGTTGGGGATCATGTTCATCAACAGTTCGACAAAAGACTTTTGCTGCGCCTGAATCGCCTGAATATCTTCGAGGTTTGTCGGCATTTCCAGCCCAACGCCCGGACGAAGAATTGTAACAAAGACCATGCCGGTCAGAATCGCCAGGAGCGTCGTGCAGGCATAAAAGCCGATGGTTTTGAACCCCATTCGTTTCAACGCCTCCCCGTCCGGGAGGTTGCCGATTGCGGAAATAATCGAACAAAATATCAACGGCAAAACCAGCATGTTAAGCAGCCGCAGGAACAGCGTCCCCATCCAGCCGACGTATCCGATATACGGATAAAACCAGATGCCGAAAACAATTCCGAGGACAATTGCAATCAAAATCTGCCAATGCAGAGCAAGTTTCATAATAGTTTAGGGGATAGGGAATGGAAGGTTGTCAATCAGCCAATCGCTGACAATAAACATCAGTTCTATTGTATCCAAATTTCAATAAAAGTAAAGACGGAGAAAATCGATTAAACGGATAAAATTTTCTTTTCGATTATCGGCGTTTTTTTGACGATTTCTGACGTCCAAGCCCTTGTAAAAACGCCCTGAAAACCCTATAATAAGTGGTAATTAGTAATGAGTAATTGACGCGAAGCGTTCCGCTAGAACCTCGCCAGCGGTTCAATATTAGTAGCCGTGGGTTTTAACCCACGGAGTAAGCGATTAGGACGCAAGCGCCGCTTATCACTAACTACTTACCACTAACCACCAACCACTTAAACGCTCAAATGCGAATTACAATATCAATATTCCTGGCGACGTTTTTTGTTTACGGCTTTGCTTTGGCGCAAGAGGAGGAAACTCCTTTCCCGATTCTGCCGGAAGAATTGGAAGAGGCGGAGCCGTTAGACGATACCGACGTATCGGAAACGCCCAATGAGTCGGAAGACGTTCAACCGTTAACAGACGACGCGGAAGAAGCCGTTCCGGATGAAACAGCAGCAGAAGAAGAAACGATTCTGGAAGAAGCCGTTCCGGAAAAAACTCCTTCTGAACAGGAAACTGAACTGGAAGCTGAACAACCGGAGCAGCCAATGCTGCCAGAGGGCATGTCCGAAGAAGAAGCGCGTTGGGCAAACTGGTCTGATTGGGATAACGTAGGCGTGAAAAACGACAATTCCAACAATGCGCCTCAGCAACAGGAGTTAATTGCTCCGCAAACGGAAGAAGACGCTTTTGTTGACCAGTCGCACGCCATGGACAAGTCGGCGGTTCCAGAATTTAACGAGAATCTCGACGCAACGCGACAGATAAGCGCGGAACCGGAAATGTCTGACCCGTTTGAACAGGCGCTTGATCAAAATAACGAAGACGCTCAAACGCAAGACGATAATCAGGAAGAAAACGTTACAGAAAACAACGGTTTTCAGGCTCCGGATAACGCTCAAAACGTCAACCCGTCTTCAACCAATAATCCGCAAACGTCTGTTACAGATTTAATTGACGATGCAACGACGGAGTCCGAATCCGCATTGCCGCAAAAAACTCGCTTTATGGAATCGTTTTCTTTGCGTCAGGACAAGCCGGCGAAGATAAACAACCGCATTTCCAGCGTCATTGAAAAGATTAAAATCGTTCGGCGTCAGTATTTTGACAAACAGCTCAACACGCAAGACAATTCTCCTTTTGAAGCCATGATGTCCGTCTGCGCTTTTGGCTGTTACACGTCTATTCTCTACACCCCTCAAAACGAGAAATTCAATACGGCGGGGGCGCTGTGCTGGAATTACCCCATGTGCGAGACTTCCATTTTAGCAGTCAACCAAAATTCCAAAGCGATAAACAACGCCGAGTTTTCCAAAAATCGAACGGGAAAGCCTATCTTTATGACGCGCTATCCTCATGGACGCCTCACCTCCGTACCGATGAACAATTCCGGCGTCGTTTTCCCCTACATCGGTTACTGTCAGCAGGAGCGAAGCGGCGAGTTCCTGTCCATGCTGGCAATTGCCAGAGTTGCGGTCGATTACGAG